>CANHIV010000032.1 GCA_947460525.1 Flavobacteriales bacterium | reverse complement strand
GCGCCGCACCATCCACACCATGGTCCTGTTACATAAACATTGCTGAAAGATCCAGCACAAGTCATATCTACATTGAAAGTTGTCGCATACAAGCAAGAACCATCATCCGTTGTAGCTGCAGCGTTGTAATTAGAAGCCGTAGCATTTGTGCAACCGGGAACAGAAACGATACAAGCAGAACAAGAAGCATAACAAACAGGATCTAGCACTGTTGCACCAGAAACGGTAATTGTACGATTGGTAAAACCACCATTGGTAACAGTGCATGAAGAACCAGCCGTCAATTGCTCAGAGCCCGCCCAGTTGTCATGTGCAAACTTGTACTCATAAGAACCAGCCTGCAATGAAACTGTTACTTCCCAAATGCCATCCGCATTTGCATCGGTCATTTGTGCACAGTTTCCACACCAGTTATTAAATGTACCATTCAATTCAGGAGTGGTAAAGCCAGTTTCTTGTGACATGTCCACTTTAAAAGTTACGTTGTAAGAAGGTGCAACAGCACTACAAGTAACACAAGCTCCCCAACAAACTGCATCCAAAACTTGTCCAGATGTAGTAACAGTAATTGTACGGTTGGTATAGCCAAAATTGGTCACTGTACAAGATGAACCCGCGGTCAATTGCTCTTGAATCGCCCAACTATCAGCCGCAAATTTGTACTCGTATGTACCAGGAGCCAAATTGATAGTGGTTTCGTAAATGCCATCAGCGTTGGCGTCAGACATTGCATTTGCCGTTGGTGTCCATCCATTGAATGAACCTGGCAATTGAACAGAAGTGTAGGACTGCGTCACATTGTTCATGTCTACTTTGAATGTCACCGGATAAACCGAAGTACAAGAAGAGCAAGCACCCCAACATACAACAGGCAATACAACGTCTCCTGTAACTGTTAAGCTACGATTGGTGTAACCAAAGTTGGTCACTGTACAAGCAGAACCCGGTGTCAAACTTTCTTGTTGACTCCATCCATCGGCTGTAAACTTGTACTCATAGGTACCAGCAGGTAAGCTAACGGTGATGTCCCAAATGTTGTCTGAATTGGCGTCTGTCATAGACGCACAACCTCCACACCAGTTGTTAAAAGTTCCATTTACGTTTGCGGTCGAGAAACCTGAAACGTTCGTCATGTCTACCTGAAAGGTGACATTAAATCCCCATGAAATTGTGCTTATGCACAACAACATGAAGAATGAAAGTAATTGTTTTTTCATGTCAAATTAGTTTTGGTAATGATAAATATATGTAATTGTAATTAAAACAAAAACTATTTTTGTAAAAAATACAATAACCTGAATATTTCAAGAATTTTTTCGCCTGATTTAAGGCTCGTAAGTGAAGTTTTGAATCACCACTTCATGCTTCTTGCCATTGATTGGAGCAATACTCTGATATGGCAAAGTCCATAGATTCATTCTGGCATGGGTTTGATTGCCTGGTGCGGGGATTACAATTGGGTTGGATGTTACTCCTCCTTCTTGCTTCACACGCGGTGGGTGATTCAAGTTGAAACTCCAAGTGGCTATAGGCGTTCCTGTTGCGGTATTTCCAGCATAGGAATACCAAGTAATCAATGAATCCGTCCAGCTAAATTGATGGGTGGTCACGCCTTTCAATAAACTAGGGGAGACATTTAACTCCCTTGTTCTTTCAGCATAAAAACTTCCAAAGCTTACCGGCTGCACCGAAAAGGTGGTTGGTGTCGTGCTCGTAGCATCGCCCCATTTGGCGAACTCAATATCCACCTCACTGTTTCCATCTGTCATAAATGTGCTATCGTCCCAGGTAAATAATCCGAACACCACATTTTCAGAAAAAGACATTGGATCTGCTTGGATGGTCCATGTATAGGTACCATATCCCAAATCATCCTGCCCTACCACTTCTGATGAATACCACTGACCGTCGTGTTCATCGATGGTCAAATGCAAGTAGCCTTTGTCATCTACCCAAACATCGTCGTAACGATCTGAAAAAGTATTGGGTCCAGGACCTACAGGCCCCACAGAACTCTTGATGTCCCACTTTCTACCTGCAAATGTGACTTCATCCCCTACCCTACCCAAAACCTCTTTTGGGTCTGACTGATGACAAGCCAGCATTCCAAAAAACAAACTCAAGTACCAAAGCTTTTTCATTATGGTTGGATTTCAATGGTTGATTTTAGGTTGCCCACATAGATGTCCCAAATGCCCGGTTCCAAAATCATTTGGCCATTGGCACCGACAAACATCAAGTCCGTTTCATCAATACTAAAGTTGTAATTGGCTATTGAATTGGCCTTGACCAACTTTTTGTCAAAATCTATCAATTTGCGCACGTGAGGTGTGACGCTGGCCACCCGGTCATGCTTGTAAAGCAATACAGCTTCTTTTGCATCGAAACTGCTGTTGTTTTTTACCTCAACAGTTACCAGCCATGTACGTTTACCATTATTGGCTTTTGATGAAGTAATAGACAAGTTCTGATAGCTCAAATCAGCATAGCTCAGGCCATGACCAAAAGGCCATTGCGGATGATAAGCGGTATTGCCAAAATTGGGATCCAACTCTTCACTGTGTTTGTGGTCATAGGTAAGCAAAGATTGATTGTAACGCGGATAGGTGAAGGGCAATTTGCCACTGGGGATGGTCTGACCAAACAATATGTTGGCCAATGCGATATTTCCCCATTCGCCAGGTTGATATGCCATGATTACAGCAGCGCATTTATCTGCCCAATCATTGACCAGTCTTGGACGATTTTCAAAAAGCACAAGCACAACAGGCTTTCCTGTATTCAATGCCCATTTGATGGTTTGTCTTTCTGACTTGTCCCAATTGAGATCATCAATATCGCCAGGCTTTTCCGTTGATGGTTTTTCACCCAAACAAACCAAAATCACGTCCGAACTTTTGGCCGCTCGTTTGGCCTTCTTGGCCGCATTCTCACTCCATTGGTTTAAAACACAAAGCGTTTTTCCAGTATTCTGTTTTTGAATGGCTTCAAAAACAGTAAGACGCGATGCATCATTCCAAGTGGTATCTGTACCTTGCCAAGTTCTCGACCAAGCGCCATTTTGATAAATCAATTGATTGGCGGCATTGCCCACAACGCAAACATTAGCACCATTTTTCCATGGCAAACTTCCTGCCTTATCCTTGTGGTTTTCCAATAAGGTAATGCTCTCTTCTGCCGCTGCGATGGCAGTCTGTTGAAACGCGTCACTCTGATTGTTGGGGTATTGATTGTTGGTAAATGGAACTGGGTTTTCAAACAAATCGAGCTGCATTTTCAACTTTAAAATTCTGTATACACTCTCGTTCAATCTTGACTCTGCAACCCTTCCTTCTTTCACCAACTCAATCAATAAATTGGTAAAGTTGTAATCATTGGGTACCATGCACAGATCAATTCCTGCATTGACTGCAAGCGCGACAGCGTCTTTTAAATTCTCCGCAACATGGTGAACATTCACCAACTTGATGACATCTTCCCAATCCGTTACCGCCATTCCTTTAAAACCCATTTCTTTTCTCAATAGGTCCACCAAAATTTTGGGGTTGGCATGTACAGGAATACCATTGATCTCTCCAGAATTGATCATTACCGTCAAAGCACCTTCGTCGATAGCGGCTTGAAATGATGGACGGTAAATCTCTTTCAATTGAATATCCGAGAGATAAGCGGGTGTACGGTCTTTTCCCGTGCGCGCTCCACTGTAGCCCAAGAAATGTTTCATGCAGGCTGCCACATGGTATTCATCAATTTCTCCGTTGTTGTCATTGCCAAATTCACCTTGGTAACCTCTTACGCATGCCTTTCCTAAAACGCTACACAAATAAGGATCTTCACCATAAGTCTCAAAAAAGCGCGACCAAGTTGGGACTCTACCTACATCCAATACCGGTGAAAAGTTCCAAGGAATTCCCGCTGCTCGTGTTTCATAAGCTGTGATTCGCGCAGCTTCTTGAACCAGAGCCGGATTGAACGTTGCTGCCTGAGCCAATTGCTGAGGGAAAAGCGTACCGCCCATGATATAATTGGCCCCATGAATGGCATCTATTCCGTACAACACAGGAATATTCTTGTTCTCGTAACTGTGTTGTTGCTGTTTAGCAAGAGTGGCTTGGTGGATACCCAATATGATTTCATGCCATTGGGCAATTGGATATGCATGTCCACCGCAATTTAATATGGATCCTACATGGTACTTCTCAATGGCCTCTTTCAATTTGACCGGATCGATTCTATGCGGTTCCTGCAGTTTGTATATCTCACCTACACAAATCACATCGAGATTGATTTGGGTCATTTGACCCACCTTCTCCTCAATGGACATTTGCGACAATATATTCTGCACCTTGCTCTCTTGGAAATTTGTCCATTGGGCATTTGACCCCAATGACAACATCAAGCAAATAAAAAATAATGACTGCTTCATTTTTTAAGATTAATGGGTTGAATGATCATCTCATCTATTCCGATTTCGCCTTCTGACTCAAGCGTAAAAATCAATTGTTTAATTGCAGTAGCGTCAATCTCTGGATTCTGAGCCAAGATATCGGCCAATGGGATTTGCATCATTACCCAATCATTTCCAATTGCGCCACCTGTAACATATTTACCGAACATCCCCACGAAAGATTGATTGCCTGCGAAATCTTCGAATCCCAAAGCTCCAGGCAAACCTGACTTGAGCGGCTTCCCACCAAAGTTCTTGACTTGAAATGTAAGTGCCCCATCGTTTGCAATCATGGACAGATCCTTACCCGACCAACCATCCCAGCCAAAGCCCATACCCAACCAAGGGCAACCACCAGCTTGCTTGTTCCATTTTAGATGGAGGTAATTTTGTCCTTTGGCAGCTTGCTCATTCTTCAATTGCATTTCAATACAACGCTTTTCCTGTGTTACCCACACTTCGCTGGTCAATTGCTCTTGCCAAATGATGGGTGCGGAGAAACCTTTGAGTCCATCATCTGCCACTTCAGGCAGCGGTGCGTCATACAAAGACAAAGGCTGCCATTGCACACAGCTCTGCATGGCCAACAATGCGATAAATGCAAAAATCAATCTCATGGACGAAGAGGTTCTCCTTGTGTGAATATCATATAATCCAATCCACTCTCGCTGTATCCTGAAGCAGGATTGGCCAAGAAAAGAATGGATACTTGAAACAACTTATTGGGTTCATGCAATCCATTTCCGTTGGGCGCCGCAGGATTTCCATTCACCAAAGCTTGCAAATCACTGTACTTCAATGAAAGCAATCTCCAGCCGTCTTGCCCCCCTTGCAATTGGTAAGAATACATGTCTTCTTGATTGGGATCAAAACTGCCGTCCAAGTTGTCATCTTCCGAAAAACGAATTAAGACTACACCGTTGTCGTAATCAGCGGGCTTGTTGATTAAGGTGTTAAAGTAAACCTGATTGGGATTGCTAGATAAGTCAAAATGATCCGCACCATACGCAGAAGCGGGGATATCGATCATACCAATCAACCAATCCCAAGTCACAGCTCCTGCCATTACGTATGAACGGACGCCCTGTGGGGCGTTTCCATTCTGTTGCAATCCAAAATTCATGTTGGTTCCGGATTGAACAAACGGCACCCAATTGGGATTCAAACCTCCCTCAAAATCACTCAACAACAAACCTTGATTCAATTTTGGTGTTTGCACAAAAACGGTGTCGCGCAAAGTATCCAATTGACCTTTGACATACATCAATACTTCACACTCCTCTGAACGGAACATTGGGAAATGCGTGGTGCTGCCTTCCCAAAATTCATTGACCACGGCATCAAATCCGGTTAATTCTTTTTGGGCCCCTGAAGTTAAACCCGAGATTAACACATGCCACTCCACGCGCTTACTGAACGCAGCGGTGATGTGCACTGTTTCGTTGGCTGCAAAGTCAACAGAGTCTCTGTCAACAGCCAAATCCTGGGTCCACTCAAATGGTCCGTAGATATCATTCAAATCAGGACCATCAAAATGATCATCTACATTGCAACCCATCCAATACATTGAAATGCTGATTGCTGCGATAATAAAAAATATCTTCTTCATATTAAAAATTCATTTGATAAAGTACCATCCATTGTTTCCATTGATAGTTGGGCATGTTGGAATTTACATTGCTTCCTGTCCAATGGTTATTTTGAACCGTCAAAAATGATTTTTCCGAAAACACATACTTCAATCCAAAAGCGTTCATCCATTCTTTTCCATTCCAACTCTGCTCGGTAAAATTGGTAATGTCACCATTGTAACTTACTGTTGGAACGATATCATTGCCCAGGTAACGAACATATTGTGTTCCCATCAAAGCATGCCATTTTTTGTTGATCGACAAATCCAAACCTACTACTACGCAATTGGTTTTTAAATCTGTACTTGGAATGGGCGCATCCAAAACGCGTTGCGTTTTGTCGCTGCGCAATTCTGTTTGAACATTGAGAGATTGCGCTCCCCATTGGGCAACGGTTCCTTCACATTGGAATCTAGCCCTTTCAAATTTGCGAGGTTCTAAAGTACCCTCGCCGCGCGTTTCTTGATAAGCAGCGCGACTTACATTCCAAGAGAACTTTTTGTCTTTTGATTTACCACCCACCATTACTTCCATTCCTTGGCGGTTGGGTGTCGCTACCCCATATGGAGTGATGTTGTCATAATAAGGCAGGTAGGCACCCAACTCTGTTTGCAACTGTAAATTATAAAGATTGGATTCGCGCATCAAATCCAACAAATTCAATGACCGCAATGACTGATCGTTTCCTGTTCTTTGAAAGGCTGACAAAGCCGCTTTAGGATTCAATCTTCTTGACTGCGCACCTGGGCTTCTGAACTCCGCCTCCACTCTATTCAAGGTTACTTGCCAAGACCAACGCTGTTCAGGCCATAAAATTTTGTAGACGCCATGCACAAACTTCCCAGATTTTTTGATGTAGTCCGTGCTGTTCATGACCCAACGATTGGACATCCCCGTCTCAACTTGTACTTCATGCTGGATGACTCCCGTTAATTTGGACAATGACAGCGCCACTGTATGAACGGGATTTCTGAAAGCCGTATTTGAATTTGCGGTACCCTGAAGATCCCAAAGATTGGCATAGTGGTAGGCCACATTGATCCCTTCTCTTACTTTGGCATCGATACTAATTCCTGAAAAAACACGATCTGGAACATTGCCAAAGTCCGTTGTTTTAACACGAGATGAAAATACTCCCCACATCAACTCTTGAATGCCCTTTGAAAAAACAAATCCTCCATCAGCTGAAGCACCTTGTTGGCGCCAAGAATGATCTGCATTGTAAAAATGATCGTAGTTCAAAACACCCAATTGGTCTTTGAAAATCTGCGCTGAAGATTCACTCCATTCTTGGCCATTGTTCCAAAGCGTGAAAGGCGACATTTTATAGTTGATATCACCTAAAGAATATCGAACCGCATTGCCAATCAATCCGCGCACCGACAACTGCCTAACATCAAAACTAACACCTGACCCCCAGAAACCACCATAGTCGTTTCTGATGCGCACCATTCCCAATACTTCCATGGTTTTGTTGACTTGGATTTTCAAACCCAAATCTGCCAAAACATTTCCGCTATTCATTTTAGGCGCAGTGACGGAATCCGCAATGGGATTCTGCAATTGGTCTGCGTAAAACTGTCCGCGGGATTGACCAATCACCGATATTTTTCGTTCCGTTTCGCCTTGTCCCATCACCACCAAAGTGAGGACCCAAAAGGCCAAAAATCCAATTAACTTCTTCATTAGAAAAATGCTTTTAATTCTACTGATAACTCTTTCCCTTTAAAATGATCCAATTCAAAACTTTTGTCTTGAAATTCAAACCATC
>CANHIV010000031.1 GCA_947460525.1 Flavobacteriales bacterium | reverse complement strand
GACCCCACTTGTTGGTTTCGTCTTTAACACGAATATTGAAAAGGGTTGAACCACTTTGGTTTTCCCAAGTCAAATGATTTCGCAACAAAACTTCCATAGCAGAATCAAAATTGCCATCAAATGCAACAATCACATTTCCAGTACCCGCTCCGGGATCAAACACGCCAAAGTAGTATTCTGCAAAAGTGATATTCAAACCACGTGCTGTTGGAAGCTCATCTCGGAATACCGTCTTTTTAAATACGGGTCCCCATTGATTGGCTTCGTCTTTGAATCGAATATTGAACAAAGTAGAACTACCTGAAAAAGACCAAGCATAATCGCCTGAAAAGGCTTGCTCTAGGGCATCATTGTACTCACCATCAAAAGCAAGAATGGTGGTTCCTGAACCTTGACCTGGGTCGAAATTTCCAAAATAAAACTCTCCCGCAGTAACCTTCACCAAACGAAAAATGGGTGTAGATTGAATCGATAATGCTTTTTTGAACAATGGACCCCAATTGTTGGATTCGTCTTTAACACGCACGTTGAACAATGCCATGCCATTGGACAAGCTCCAAGATACATTTGAATTTACCGCCTCTTCAATAGCATCTGACCAGTTGCCATCCAAAACCAACAAAGCAGTTCCACTGCCCTGTCCTGGATCAGTTACACCGAAAAAGAATTCACCAGTTTGAATCTTGCACAAACGCGGATTGGCGCTTGGAGATTGAACAGAAATCGTCTTCTTAAATAGCGGACCCCAAAGATTGTTTCCATCTTTGGCTCTAATGTTGAACAAATGCAAACCAGAACTTAAGCTCCAAGTTGCATTCAGCGCGCTAGCGCTTTCGATTGCATCATTCCAGTTGCCATCAAAGACAACCAACTGGGTACCGTTACCTTGACCTGGATCTGAATTACCAAAGAAGTATTCACCTTGTGAAACTTTCACCTCATTGGTAGTAGGTAAATTGGTGGTCAAGAAAATAACTTTCTTGAATGTTGGTCCCCAGTTGTTAGAAATGTCCTTAACACGAACATTAAAACGAAGGGGGCTGGTATTATTGGGAATCGTTTGTCCAGAAGCGATTAGTGATTCGATGACATCACTAAACGTTCCATCTGTCGCTGTAAAAGCAGTTCCGTTTCCACTACCAGGATCCATGGTTCCCCAGAAGTACTCTCCCGCAATAATGCGCGATTGAGCCTCACTGACCAAAGATCCCAACAACAAGAAAAGAACGAAAAATATTCTTTTCTTCATGATGGTTTAGTTTCTGTGGTATGCTTTTGCTTTGATATCAACGTTTTGGCCAGGGAACAAATCGGCAGGAATCGACAAGTTGTAGATAAATGCACGACTTCCACTTGGGTTAGAAGCTGGGAAGAAGTTGTTCCATGTGTTTGGACCACCAAAACGACCACGATCTCCAACTGTCAAATCGACATCATAAAACTCGTGATTTGGATTTCCAGAATTAACTGTCGTTCCTGTCGTTCCGATAACTTTGGTCAAAACCAAAGGATTGGATGCTGTAGGAACAGTACAGGGAATATCTATTCCATTATAAGTCCATTCAAAGAAGCCTGCAGCAGAGGGGTTAGGAAACAATGAAGACGTAGTTAAATAAGTTAAACCTGTCGCATATGATGTATCCCAGTAATAACCATAAGTATATAACGGATAACCTGAGTAAGAACCACCACTATTGAAGTTGATTGCTCCTAAAAAATTATTGCCAGAAAATTTGAAGTTGTATGCTGGAACACTTGCGGAGGCCAACATCCAAGACGCATTACTGATTACGTCATTGTTATAAAACTCGTTGACAACAGAGGTGCTGCTATTCCATTTATACCAAGTCAAATTATTCATCAAGCAATTGCTCATTGAAACTGCATAATTATCAGCCCTCATATCAAAGGATCCCATGATTGAATCCGCAGTTAAAACAATTTTCTCTGTAGTGTTCAAGCTGTTTGCCTCGTCAGAAATGGACAAGTAATTGGTTTTGGAAGCGATAAAACTACCATAACGCATGGTCGTTGAATTGGACACCGAAGTGCGAATCGCCAACAACTCATAGGCATCTGCAGAAACAGTTAAATCACCCATTTTACAATCTACGAAAGATACCAACGCACGGTTGGTTTGGGTCGCTGAATTGGTGCTCATGGTGTAACTATAAATCCCCATATTCATCCCTACAATGTATAACTTCATTCCTGCACCACCATTTACGGTGATATTTCCTGCATAACGAATATATGCGCCTGCTGTTTGTGGTGCGATGGTCAACGATTTGTTGATGGTCAATGCACCCTCTGAATACAATCCGGTTGCTACTAAAATTCTGTCACCAGCGGTTGCTGCATTGATTGCAGAAGTAATGGTGGAGAACATGGTTGTGCCATTTCCTGATCCATAAGTGGCATCTACGAAACGGTCAGTAGCAAATGTCGTTGCAGCGCAGAACATTGCCAGAATAAAGCTAAGTTTTTTCATTATTGTTTAGGTTTTGGATTTCTAAGTGAGCTAAGATAATCTTAGCCGAGTGAAAGACAAAAAAAAGGGGAGCAAGTTGCTCCCCTTTTAACAATTTACTTTTGAATTATTATCCATTCAAAGCTTCAGCTCCAGCAACAATCTCCAAGATCTCTCCTGTAATCGAAGCTTGACGTGCTTTGTTGTAAGTCAATTTCAATTCTTTCACCAATTCGCCTGCATTGTCTGTTGCTTTGTGCATAGCGGTCATACGAGCTCCATGTTCAGCAGCAAAGCTATCCAGCAGGGCTTTGTAGAATTGTACTTTCAAACTTCTAGGTATCAACTCAGCCACAATTTGTTCTTTTGCAGGCTCAAAAATGTAATCCACACTGCTGCTTGCTCCTGATTCTGCCGGAGGCATCACAGGTAACAATTGCTCAGTAGTAACCATTTGTACAGCAGCGTTTTTAAAACGATTGTAAACGACAACCACTTTGTCCACTTTGCCTTCAGCAAAAGCTTGAATCATTGCCTCCGCGATTTGAGATGCGTGATCAAAACTCAATCGGTCAAAGATTGCATTGGGCGTAGGATTCATTCCCTCATTCCAATTGCTCGTTTTTCTGAAAAAATCAGCACCCTTTTTTCCCATGCCCAATACTTGAACTTTGGAATTAGCATGCTGAAGAATAACACGTCGAGCTTCTTTGATTACGTTATTGTTGAATCCTCCGCACAATCCACGATTGCTGGTGATAACCACAACCCAAACATTCTTCTCCTCCCTTTTCTGAGAATAAATACTTCCATCAACACCTACGCTTGCGCTGGCGTTTTCAAGAATGTCTTTTAGCTTCTCTGCATAAGGTCTCATTCGAGTGATGGCATCTTGTGCACGCTTCAGTTTGGCTGCGGAAACCATCTTCATAGCAGAGGTAATCTGCATGGTGGAATTCACAGAAACGATTCGTGTACGTATTTCTTTCAGATTGGCCATCTCTTGCTTAGTATTGAGAAGATAAATCTTTGGCTACTTGCTCCAAAACGCTGGTTACATCATCCCCAATATTGCCATTGCGGATAGCTTCCAATGTTTCTTTGTGAGACAACTCAAGACGAGTCAAGAAATCATTCTCAAACTTCTTCACTTGATCTACTGGAACGCGTGACAACAATCCTTTGGTACCACAGTAAATGATGGCAACTTGCTTCTCAACTGTAATAGGGCTGTTTTGTCCTTGTTTCAAGATCTCAACGTTGCGCTTTCCTTTTTCCAATACAAATTTTGTAGCTTCATCCAAGTCAGATCCGAATTTGGCAAACGCTTCCAATTCACGGTATTGCGCTTGATCCAATTTCAAAGTACCTGCTACTTTTTTCATGGACTTGATTTGAGCAGATCCACCTACACGGCTAACGGAGATACCTACGTTAATCGCTGGACGAACACCTGCGTTGAACAAGTTAGATTCCAAGAAAATCTGTCCATCCGTAATAGAAATTACGTTGGTTGGGATATAGGCAGAAACGTCACCCGCTTGCGTTTCAATGATTGGCAATGCCGTCAATGAACCACCACCTTTTACTTTGCTTCTCAAACTTTCTGGAAGATCATTCATCTTCTCGGCAACGCTCTGTGTCTCATTCACTTTAGCAGCACGCTCTAACAAACGGCTATGCAAGTAGAACACGTCTCCAGGATACGCTTCACGTCCTGGTGGGCGACGCAACAACAAAGACACCTCACGGTAAGCCACAGCTTGTTTAGACAAATCATCATAAACAATCAAAGCTGGACGACCCGTATCTCTGAAATACTCACCAATTGCACAACCTGCAAATGGCGCGTAGAATTGAAGTGGAGCTGGATCAGCAGCAGTAGCAGCAACAACAACCGTGTAGGCCATTGCACCCGCATCTTGCAACATCTGAACTGTACCCGCTACTGTAGAACCTTTTTGTCCACAAGCAACATAAATACAGAATACAGGCTCTCCCTTATCAAAAAACTCTTTTTGGTTGATGATGGTATCAATCGCAACAGTTGTTTTTCCTGTTTGACGGTCACCGATAATCAACTCACGTTGTCCACGACCAATTGGAATCATCGCATCAATTGCTTTGATACCGGTTTGAAGTGGCTCTTTTACAGGCTGACGGTAGATAACACCCGGAGCTTTACGCTCAATTGGCATTTCATACAACTCACCAGTAATTGCACCTTTGCCATCGATAGGCTCACCCAAAGTATTTACTACACGACCAATCAATCCTTCACCTACTTGGATACTTGCAATACGTCTTGTACGTTTCACAGTAGCACCCTCTTTCAAGTCGCCAGCTGGACCCAATAATACAGCACCAACATTGTCCTCTTCCAAGTTCAATGCAATACCTTTTACTCCGTTATCAAACTCAATCAACTCTCCTGATTGTACGTTGGAAATACCATAGATACGTGCAATACCATCACCTACTTGAAGGATGGTACCCACTTCTTGGATATCCGATTCGGTTTTCAATCCTGCGAGTTGCTCTCGTAGGATGGCTGAAATTTCGCCGGGTTTAACCTCTGCCATAATTTCTTTTTTTTACTAATTAGATTCCGGGAACGTACTCGTTCTCAGAAAATTCACGTTTTAACTGTTTGATTTTTTGCGCAATGGAAGCATCCAATTGCTGATCTCCTACACGAACAACAAAACCACCAACCAATGTGGGATCGACACGTTCTGTTATTTCAATTTGTGCAGAAGTCAAAGATTGAGCAGCCGCTAAAATCGCCTTGCGAGATTCCTCATTCATTGGTACTGCTGTAACTACATCTGCCAATACTTGATTGCGATGAATACGTACCAAATCAGTGAAAGATTTCGAAACATCTTTTAAAAATGCCTCACGACCTTTTTCAATCATCAGGTGCATGAATTTCATGGTGACTTCTTCCATTGATTTTTCAAACAATGTAGTCATCACTTTCCATTTCAAATCACCCTTGATTACCGGACTCGACAACATCAATCCTAGCTCATGACTTCCACGAATCGTCGCATGCAGCTCACTCATATTAAGTGCAACTGCATCTACCTCATTGCGCTCAATGCACAAATCAAGTAGTGACTTCGCATAACGATAGGCTATTCTTGACATCTTAGTTGGCTTTCAAATCTTGAATCAATCTGCTGTTCAAAGCGTTTTGCTTTTCCGCGTCGCTTAAATTGTCTTTCACCAATTTCTCGGCAATTTCAATAGACAAAGAGGCAACTTGGTTCTTCAACTCTTCGATAGCAGCTTTCTTTTGCGTCTCAATTTCGCGTTGAGCATTGGCCAACAATTGAGCTGCATCAGATACAGCGCGCTCTTTGGCTTCGCTGCGCATCTTGTCGCCCATTTCCTTGGCTTCTTTCAAAATCAATTCACGCTCTTCACGTGCTTCTTTCAAAAGCTGCTCGTTTCCGGATTTCAAAGATGCCATTTCCTCTTTTGCCAATTCCGCTTGCTTCAAAGCATTTGCAATTCCTTGCTCACGCTCTTCTAAGGTCTTTAAAATAGGACCCCAGGCCATCTTTTTCAAGATAAGCAATACAGAAATAAAGGCAATAGAAGCCCAAAAGACAGTGCCCACGGAGACACTTAACAATCCTTCCATGAGAATAATATTATTTTTTTACTACAGTAGCTGAGATTATCCCAAAGCTACCAACAAGCACACGATCACCGCGAAAAGAGCAACACCCTCAACCAAAGCGGCTGCTACGATCATGTTCGCACGCAAATCACCTGTTGCTTCTGGTTGACGAGCAATTGATTCCAATGCAGCGCTACCGATACGACCTACACCGTATCCAGCACCAAATGCTGCAAAACCTGCTCCGATACCTGCTAATCCTTGTTGGATTCCTGCTTCTAATAAAACTGACAATAGTTCCATTGTTTTTTTGTTTATGTGTTAATTGAATTGTTTCCTAATTAATGATGATCCTCTTCGTGGTGGTGGTCTTGTGTGGCATCACCAAAGTATAACGCCGCCAACAAAGTGAATACATACGCTTGTAAAAATGCTACCAATAGCTCGATGAAGAACATGAAGATCATGAACAACACCGCGCCAATACCTACTCCATATCCTGCCACTGCACTGGACTCCCCAAACAACAATACCAATCCAACAAAGGCCAAGATGATGATGTGACCTGCAGTGATATTCGCTGTTAAACGAATCATCAATACCGTAGGTTTAATGAAAATACTCAAAGCCTCGATGGGTACCAAAATCAATTTGATTCCCAATGGAATTCCAGGAGGCCAAAAGATGTGTCCCCAATAGTGCGCGTTTCCATTGATAGAGGTGATGATGAATACCAAAGTAGCCAAAACCAAAGTAATACTTAAAGTTCCTGTGATATTAAAACCTCCCAAGAATGGAATCAATCCAAACATGTTACACATCCAGATAAAAAAGAATACAGTCAACAAGAAGGGCATAAAAGATGCCGCTTTCTTCTTTCCAATGGATGGTATGGCCACCTCATCACGAACAAACAAGATGAATGGCTCAATTGCATTTTGTAAACCTGTTGGAGCCTTGTGTGCACCTTCTTTGTAACGTGCAGCCACTGAACGGAAAATAACAATCATCAATACAATGATGAATAACATTCCAAAAACCGATTTGGTAATTGAAAAATCCATTGGCTTCTCATGTGCAGTTTCTGCTCCATGCGCTGCATGTTCCTCACCAGCTGAAATCACGATGGACTCATGGTGATTTTCATATGTTGCGCCTGAAGAAGCTGTATAAGACTTGAACTGCAATTCACCTCTCTCATCAAATCCGTTCCAAAAAGCAGAAGACATGAAAACATCCAAATGTCCATGATTCCATAAAATCACCGGAAGAGGCATGTACAATTTTCCAATAAAATGAACCTGATGCGCATCCGAAATATGGTGCATAATCATGTCACCTGGATTGAACTTTTCTTCCTCGTTAGAAGCTTCTGCATGTTCTGCTTCCTTGTGAGATGCTGCGTCAATTGAAGAATGAGACGCAACAGTGTGAGCATCGTGTTGACCAAAAACAACAACTCCACAAATCATCAATGCCAACATTAAAAAGCTTCTCATCTTACTTACGTTATTTTGAACAAATTGCATCTTCTCGGCAAATTTAAGCCGTGCAAAAGTAATCACGAAATCTAAATTCTTAGGAAGAAAAAATTATTTTTTATCAAGTTTTTTTCTATTTCTTATTCTAACTCCAAAAGGAAATAGTTCTTTTTTCCTCTTTGCAATAAAATATACCGATTATTCAAGCAATCCGCAACTGTTACTACTTGTTCAGCAGATACTTTGGATTTGTTCATGGAAATACTATTCTCTTGCAAAGCTCTTCGAGCTTCTCCATTGGAAGACAAAAATCCACTTTTGACCAATAAATGGGCAATAGGCATCGCTTCTACCAATTCCGAAG
>CANHIV010000030.1 GCA_947460525.1 Flavobacteriales bacterium | reverse complement strand
TAATGCTGCGATTAAACAAATTAATAAACGAAATGAAACAAAGCTATTTTTTAGGATTTCTAATTCTATTATCAATCAATAGTTACTCTCAAATAGAGGTAGTAGATAAATCGAAAGTACCTACCATTAAATCAATACCATATGATGGAAGTTTTATGGACTTCAGTAATGTGATGCTAACGAAAGAGCAAAAAGCTGGAGTCGTTGGTGAGAAAGTTACATTATTAAAGGTTTGGACAATCAAAAATGCAGATGGCTCGAGCGTTAGCTATTCCGATTCTAAAAAATTTGAAAACAAAACTTTTGAGATTATCGAATATATCTATGCTTACAGTGATGTTCTTAAAATAAAAAATGAAGATGGAATTTTTCTTTTTGAGCCGAGCTCAATTGACGAATATGTATTTAATAGGTTTATTGATACAATTAAATTGAAGTTAAAGAACAAAACAATAATTCCTCTGAAGCTAAAATCAGAAATAGAATCTTTAAAAGGAGAAAAAATAGAAATAGATGGACTTAAAGAATACAGAATAAATGAAGTTACATTTTCAAAGTTACCCGCAGGATATGGCATTGTCATAGAACTAAATGAAGAATTTGAAGTAATTTACCCTACCGGTTCATTTGATCAATTAAGCGAAAAAGATTGGCTAAATGTAGAAAGTTCAGATATATTTAAAACAAAAATAATCTTCATTGAAAAAGACGCTTTTATCAAATTCTCTGAATCTAATAAATTGTATTTAAGCAGTATTAGAAATGGGAAAGTGAACATCGGTATGACTGAAAAACAGTGTAGATTTTCATGGGGTATACCTACCAACTCTAAAAATAATTTTGCAGGCTATGATACTGTTTTAGTTTACGGAGATGTTAATTTATACTTCAAAGGAGGTATTTTAAAATTGATAAAATAAAGTGTTTGAACAATGTGAAACAGCATTACGACCATTCCTTTTCAGCCCCATTGCGCACGTCTTTGCTTACCGAAATTCTTATCAGAATCACAAAACTTCTAACCCAAACTGACGGTAATACTATACTGCTATACGCATAATTGCGCATAAATGCGAATAACTCTTCTTCGTTCAGCATGCCATTCCTAGTTATTTTCGTCAAAAGTATTTGCTGTGCTAAAAAATATTCGTGTTCAAAATTTTGCCTTAATCGATCAAGCTGAATTGCTTTTCGAAGAGGGCTTCACCGTTATCACAGGAGAAACGGGAAGTGGAAAGTCCATTTTATTGGGCGCCATTGGTTTGCTTTTGGGACAACGTGCAGATGCCAAAATATTTAGAAACAACGAGCAAAAGTGCGTCATTGAGGCGCAGTTCGAAATTGCAGGTCGCAATTGGAAGACATTCTTCAAACAACACGATTTGGATTGGGATGATGTATTGACCATCCGCAGAGAAATTTTACCAACCGGAAAATCGCGATCCTTTATCAATGATACTCCCGTCAATGTTTCGCTTTTAAAAGACGCGGGTCAACGCCTAATTGACATTCATTCACAGCACGAGCAAAGTCTTATTGGGCAAAGAAATTTTCAATTGGAAATCTTAGATGCCATTGCAAAAAATGAAACCCCACTAGAAAATTACGCCGCCCTTTTTAAAAATTGGCAAGCCACAAAAAAGGATCTCGAAGAGAAAATTCAACTTCAAGCGGAATGGAATGCTACGGCTGACTTCATCCGTTTTCAATGGGAGGAATTGGAAAATTCTCCACTTGACAAAGTAAACGTAAAAGAAGCCGAGCAGCAAGTAGAGACCTTGGAGCATGCTGAAGAAATTCAGTCTTGCTTGAGCTCCACACTTGAAATTCTTGACGGACCTGACGGCATCAACACCCGCCTTCATTTTGCTCAGCAAAATTTACAGAAGATTGCCAAGTATGGTGAGCAATGGGAGTCCGTTGCACAAAGAATCAAATCTTTGCTCATCGAGGTGAAAGATATTCATCAAGAAGTTGAAGGCCTATCGGACCAAGTGTCCGTTGACCCTAAAATTCTGAATCAACTTCAAGAGCAATTGGGAGAAATCTATCGTCTTCAACAAAAACACCGATTGCAAACACCTGACGAACTTCATTCGCTAAAAGAAAAGTGGAATGAGCAACTTTTGGGCATTGGCAATGTTGAGGAAGAAATCGCGCAATTGCAATTGGCCATTGCGGAGCTAGAAAGTCAAGTGTTGACTGCAGGAAAGGTTATCCGCGAAAGAAGGACCGAGGCTGCGGGAACCCTCACCACTGAGATGTCCCATTGGCTGCAGCAATTGTCCATGGAACATGCACAAATTCACGTGAACTTGACAGCTGTCGCTCCCAAAATAGATGGCTGCGATGATATTGCCATCATGTTCACTGCCAACAAAGGAATGGCGCCGCAAGCCATACAGCAAGCAGCATCAGGAGGTGAGATTTCAAGGGTGATGTTGGCATTGAAAGCCGTAATGGCTTCAAGGCAGAATTTACCCGTCATGATTTTGGATGAAATTGACCAAGGCGTCAGCGGTGATGTCGGATTGAAAATGGGACAACTCTTGCAAAAGTGTGCTGGACAAATGCAGGTCATCGCCATTTCCCATTTGCCTCAAGTTGCCTCAAAAGCCAATCACCATTTCAAAGTCTACAAGGAACATGGGGCCAATCGCACCCTCACCAAAGTATTGGCGTTGGATGCAAAAACCAGGGTGCAAGAAATTGCAGAGATGTTGAGCGGAAAAACGCCAACGCCTGCTGCCATTGCCAATGCAGAGGAGCTATTAAAAGCTTAACTCCATTCCAAACGTTGGCATGATGGGCAACTGATCTGTGCGCTTGGCCGTGATGCGATCGATATAGAACACATTGGCTCTGTTGTAGGCATTGGTCACTCCCAAGTTCCATTCCCAATTGAAACGCTCCCCTTTAAGCGTCTTTTTCAAATTCAAATCCAAGCGGTGGTAATAGGGCAAACGACCTCCATTCAGCTGGGCAAATTGAATCCCCATCTCATTGGAATTGGCGTAAACATAGTCCGTGCTAATTCCACCCGATGTCAAATTGGGCTGGTAGTAACCTTGCGTTTGTGTAAATGGCAATCCACTACCCAAATTCCAACGTGCTGAAAGTTCCCAATCGCGATTGGTACCCATCTTGTGTGTGGCAACAAAGTTCACATTGTGACGACGATCAAAAACGGGTGAATACCAGGTAAAGCCATCCCAGCGATCTACTTTCATGATGGAATAAACCGCATAAAAATACTGGCGCTTGGTTTCATACTTCAAAACGATATCTGCTCCGTAAGCGCGACCTGTTTCTAAAATAAAATCTTTGCGCAACAACTCTGGCTTGTCTTGGTGGTCATTGTCATCAGGGAAAATCTTGTTGCGGTTGATGTTCGTCAATTGACGGAAATCACGGTAGTAACCTTCCAAATTGATATTAAAAGCATCGGTAACATCAAACTCCATTCCCACTACATAGTGCAATGCGCGTTGCAATGAATTGCGAACCGTTCTTGTCTCAAACTCCGGTGTTGTAAATTCATTCTGTAACTCCTCAGGTGCTGCTAAGAATCCGTAGAAAAGATTGACCACATCGCGGTCTGAATTGGTCGCCATCAGGTTTTGAGAATATCTACCCGCAGCCAACTTCCAACGCAAACGCTCAGACTGACGGTATTTAAATCCGATCCTCGGTTCAGGAGAAACTACACCCAAAGAACTGTAGTACTGCAGACGCATACCAGGTTCCAAAATCCATTTCTTGCGGTTGATTTTGTAGGTAACGTAACTATTCAACTCGGTTGTATTCTGTGCCAAATCCACTTTCACACCCAAAGAATTAAATGTATTGTACGAGGTAGAGAATCCTACTACTTCCATTCCATAATTCAAAACATCATCTTCAATGTTGTATTTGAAATCCAGACCAAAATTGAAACTTGAAATTCCCGTCTCGCGGTCTGGGATACTTACTTCTTCCAGTTTGCAATTGTAATCAGAGAAGGCAAAGTTTCCGTTGATCAATACCGTAGACCCTGATGGTGCTACGACAAAATTCCCACCGAAACCATTGTTCTGCCAACTCAAGTTGGACAAACTTTGGTACTTGGTAACTGCGTCATTGAAAGAGAAACCAAACAAGTTCAACTTGCTTCCTGTTGCTCCACCAAAAGAAACCTTACCATACATATCTCTGTAACGAAATGGTAGTCCATTGCCGTTGTTGACGTATGGATAAATGGCCTTGGAAGATTGATCCAAATAGGAATTCTTCATTGAGAATACATAAGAAATCCCATTCCCTTTTTCTGTCAATTTTCTCAATGGGCCCTCCAAAAGCACCTTGGCTCCAAATGGATTGATCCCTACACGTCCAGTATTCTTTCTCTTGTTTCCGTCACGCGTAGTGATGTCCATGACAGAGCTCAAACGACCGCCATATTGCGCATTGAAACCACCTGTATAAACGTCCGCAGTAGAGATGATGTCTGTATCAAATACAGAAAACAAACCGATACTATGAAAAGGATTGTACACAATCATTCCGTCCAAAAGCACTTTGTTTTGCACTGGGCTACCACCACGTACAAATATCTGTCCGCCCTGGTCGCCTGTACTAACAAAACCTGGCAATACCGTTAAATACTGAACGATATCCGTTTGGCCTCCAATAGATGGAATTTTCTTGATGTCTTGCGAGCGAATGGTTTCAGAAGAAATGTTGACATTGTTGATTTGATCCGCCTTTCTCGAGTTGATCTCCAAGGTGGTCATCTCCGTCCCATCTTTCTCCACGAAATAGTTCTTGCTCAAAACCTGACCATTCACAATGGAGATCGGCTCCTTGATGGCTTTGAATTCCATTGAGATAATCACAAGTGTGTAATTGCCTGCAGGAATCTTGGTCAATGAATAGTATCCAGAATTGTCCGTTGATCCACCGTACTCTGTCCCTTCCAAACCTATGGTAATTGGAAAAACAGGTTGCCCCGTTTCTTTGTCTTTGATAAATCCACGCACAGACCCTTGTGCCATCACCCATTGGGAAATGGCTACTAGGGAAATCAATAAAAGCAACTTCTTTGTCATTTCAATTTTCTCAGGTTCGTGCGAATATACAAAGAGCCTTCCCGAACCTTTGCGTAATTTTCTGTACCAAACGCACTTTTATGAAATAAATGTTCTATTTTGGCATTGTTTTTAGCGACGAACAGAAAAATTGCACCATGAAAATTAAAATCTTCTCATTATTAGCTGTCATGCTTTTTGCTCAATTTGCAAAGGCTCAGGAAACCGAATTCAAAGATTTATTGTCTTTGTTTGTCGATCAGAAATACGAAAAAGTATTGAACAAAGCGGAAAACTACACCGTTGGAGATGCCACCAAAAAGCATCCGCTTCCCTACCTCTACATTGCGATGTCATTGTACGAGATGTCCAAAATTGAAAAGTATGCGCAAATGGAAGAGTACAAAAACGCATTTAAAGACGCGATGAAGTACACCTCTAAATATGCTGCAAAGGACAAGGAGAAAAAATATGTACAAGATTTCCCAGATTACTTTATCAATTTGAGAAAAGACTTGACTGTAGAAGGTGACATTCAATACGAAGCTGGAAAGTACACCAAGGCAAAAGGATTTTACGATTGCATGGTAGATTTCGATCCCAATGATGCCGGAGCGCATTTGATGTTGGGACTTTGTTTTGCGCATTCAAAGGCCGTTAAGGAATCTGACACTGAGTTTGCCAAAGCCAAAGAATTGTTGGTTTCTCAAACCTATTCTTCAGACAATGAAGAAGTGAAAAAACTTTTG
The DNA here is from genome assembly GCA_947460525.1 of Flavobacteriales bacterium. Classification (GTDB taxonomy): domain Bacteria; phylum Bacteroidota; class Bacteroidia; order Flavobacteriales_D; family Sanyastnellaceae; genus CAMCTV01. The sequence continues at coordinate 2,141 of CANHIV010000030.1, read as the reverse complement.
AAGTCCGCGCTAATCACCTACGCCAATGAGTTGGGTGATGCCAATGATAAAAAGAAGGCTGCTGAGTGGATGGGATATGCCAATGAATTGTTCATGGATGATCCAGAATGGCAAATCAATTACAATTCAGTTACACAATAATTGAATAGAACCTCATAAAAAAAGGCCCTTACGGGCCTTTTTTCTTTTCCTACTATCTTACTTTCTAATCTTGGGCGCCGCATCATACATGCGCTCAATGATGTCCACTACTTTCATTCCTTCCAATGCATTGGTGGTAATGATACTTTGCCCTTTCAACGTTTCAACTACGTTTTCAATGATGTAAACGTGATTGGCAGCTGAACCCTTGTACAAACCATAATCATTGGCTGGATTACCTTCTGGCAACACGGGCATTTCATAACCTTGAATGTGGCAATACTGCACCTCATTCATGTACTGACCACCTATTTTCACTGTTCCTTTTTCCCCGATGATCGTCATGCTGCTTTCATAGTTTTGATCATACACAGAGGTAGAGAAATTAAAAGATCCCAATCCACCATTGACAAAATCAAAATTTACCATTCCAGAATCTTCAAATTGAGTAGAATGTGCATGGTTAAAATCCATCATTCGGGCTTGAATGTTGGTGATATCGCTAAACAACCAATACATGATATCAATGAAGTGCGAAAACTGAGTAAACAAGGTTCCCCCGTCACTTTCCAATTTCCCTTTCCAGTGGTCTTTCTTATAATAACGATCATCACGGTTCCAATAACAATTGATGTTCACCATATAAATCTCTCCCAACTTGCCATCGTCTAAAATTTGTTTGATCCATTGAGAGGGCGGACTATAACGATTCTGCATTACACAAAACACTTGTCTTTGTACCTGTAAGCTCTTAAAAATAATCTCCTCACAAGCCGCCTTGGTCAATGCCATTGGTTTCTCTACCACCAAATGCTTCTTGGCATTCAAGACTTGCATGGATTGTGAAGCATGCAATCCGTTGGGTGTGCACACGCTTACCACATCAATTTCTGGCAAAGCTTTGAACATCTCTTGCACATCGTTAAATAGCGGCACTTGAAAATCCTGTATGTTGCATTCCTCTGCAGAACGGACATCACAAAAAGCCAAAAGCTCGCAATCGGGATTGCGCTTCACCATCTCCGCGTGACGCTTTCCAATATGACCGGCTCCTATAACAGCAAATTTAATTTTTGACATTTTCAAAAGTTTTGAGGGACAAAGATAAAGAATCAATCCCGTGGTGAATCATTATATAAAATGTAACCAAAATGAACCATCAATGAGAAAGGTTCTGCCTTGCGCTCGTAATAGTTCAATTGCAGGGACAACGGCCCTGCTAAAGTTTGATAGACCAAGCTGGTGCTGTATATCCTATTGCGTTGTTCATCTCGATTCAATACGGCCTTGCTAAAATTATCTTGGGCGTAATAACGATAGGCATTCATTTGATAAGCCTCCACACGCCAATGCAAATTGCTGTTGATCTGCAATATACTCTTTGCCCCTGCACCGACATACGTTAACCCTCTGTATTGGTTCATAAAGAAAGTAGAGCTCTCCGCAATGGGCTGATAAGATTGCTCATGAATAATGGAAGACACATAGTTGTTGAATACCTTCTGGTTGCTGTGCACACCTTCAAATGCGCATCCTATTGACCATGCCCTGTAAACTTTTAAATACCCCTCACCTTTCAATTGGATGGTCTGCCAATTTTGGTGGGTGAGAGAAGAATCGCGAATCAAATTGGTGGTACCTGGAATGGTGAGTTCAGTACCGTTCACATTTTTCATTTGCAAAAACATTCGCATGCCCTCTGTTGGATATTGATGGGCGTTGAGCGTATTGAAATCCCAGGACAATTTATTGACCCAACCTTCCAAATGGGTCACATCAGAGGTGTCCACACTTAAAAACTGTTTGGTTTGGTAGTAAAGATCTCTTTGATCAATGGCATAGGACTGAAACTTCACAACAGAATGCTGACTTGACGCCCAGCGCAATTGCGCTTTAAGATAACGATCATAATTCACCACAAAAGAAGGCTTGGTGTCTTCAAAAAAGGTAGATACGCTTCTGTAATAATCCCAGCGGTTCTGACAATACTCGACATTGAT
>CANHIV010000029.1 GCA_947460525.1 Flavobacteriales bacterium | reverse complement strand
TTTTAACCACGTCAGGATTCAAATTTTCCATACTACAAAGATAAATTTTGGTGGACGCAAGACGAGAAATAATGCCGGGTCTTTCAACAGGCGATTGCTCATTTCTCAGACCTCAATTGCGCTGCCTTTTATGAGAGGTCATGGGGCAGTTGAAAGTACTGGAATACTTTGTTGGCAATGGGCTTGGACACCGCAACGGCCAAGGATTCTGCGGTTTGCTGCTTAATGTTTTCGACACTTCCAAATTGGCGCAAGAGTTTTTGAGCGGATTGTATACCCAATCCAGGAATTTGGGTCAATTCGGTTTGAATGGCTTCTTTGGATCGTCTGTTTCTATGTTTGGATAGACCAAAACGGTGGGCCTCATCGCGCAGTTGTTGGATCAGTTTAAGGGATTCAGAGCGCTTGTCTAGATACAGTGGATCGGAGTCTCCAGGGAAATAAATCTCCTCCAATTTCTTTGCGATGCCAATCACGGCTAATTTTCCATGTAAACCCAGCAAAGTAAGGCTTTCCAATGCAGCGCTCAATTGTCCTTTTCCTCCGTCGATGATGAGCAATTGTGGAAGGGGTTCGTTCTCTTCCATTACCCTATGGTATCTACGATAAATGGCTTCTCGCATGGTGGCAAAGTCATCGGGTCCTTGAACGGTTTTGACATTAAAAATGCGGTAGTCTTTTTTGCTCGATTTGGCATTTTTAAAAACAACACAGGCACTGACGGGATTGGTTCCTTGGATGTTGGAGTTGTCAAAACACTCGATGTGACGCGGCAATTCCTGCATGTGCAAATCTCTTTGCAGCGTGGCCAAAATTCGCTCGGTATGTCGCTCTGGATCGGTTAACTCTATTTGTTTGTGAGAGAGAATCAAACTTTGCTTGGCATTGCGTTCCGAGAGATCCAATAGTTTCTTTTTATCGCCCCGGAGGGGAACAATGATTTTGCTGTCTTCCCAAGGCCATTCAATGTTCAGCGGGGAGAGTATTTCCTTGGCTTTGGATTGGAACTTTTCTCTAATTTCGATCACCGCAAATTGCAGAATCTCCTCGTCGGTTTCATCCATCCTTTTTTTCAACTCCAGGTTGTAACCAATGGAGATGGAACCGTTCATGATTTGTAGGTAATTGACAAATGCATTTTGCTCATCGGAAACAATGCTGAAAACATCAATGTTTGAGATGGAAGGATGAACGATGGTGTTTTTGGCTTGAAAAGTTTCGAGGGCCTCTATTTTCTCTTTGATTTTGTGCGCCTCTTCAAAGTTCAAAGCTTGGGCTTGAACTTGCATCTCTTGCTTCAATTCACGGAGCACATCGCCGTAGTATCCTTTTACAATTCGTTTGATGTTTTGAATGTGTTGGTTGTACTCCTCTTCGGATTGCTTGGCATCGCACGGACCTTTGCAGTTGCCGATGTGGTATTCCAAGCACACCCTGAACTTGCCTTTCTCAATGTTTTCAGGGGTTAGTGGAAGTGTGCAAGTTCTAACGGGATACAGCGTTTTGGCCAAATCCAATACTTGGTGCATGGCCTTGACGCTGGTAAATGGCCCCAAATAAAGGGAGCCATCTTTGATAATTTTTCGGGTGGGAAACACCCTCGGAAAACGTTCATTTTTGATGACAATACTCGGATAAGTTCTGTCGTCTTTAAGTGCAATATTGTATTTGGGTTTGTATTGCTTGATGAGTGAGTTTTCAAGAAGCAATGCATCGGATTCTGTGCCAACAACAATGTACTTGATGTCCGCAATTCTTTTCACCAATTGAAAAGTTTTGGCGCTATCAAATTTTATTTTTCCAAAGTAGCTGGATACCCGATTTTTTAGCACCTTGGCCTTTCCGATGTACAACAAACCACCCTGCTCATCATAGTATTGATACACCCCTGGTTTTTCAGGGAGTGTTTTCAAAATTTGTTCGATGTGCGTGGTTGTTTTCAATGTCGGCGAAGTTAAAGAGATTGTGGGTTAACTTCGCCACATGTATTGGGTGACAGGAGCCACTGGTCTGGTGGGAAAGTATATGTTGAAAGTCTTGTTGACACGCGGAGATCGGGTGTTGGCTTTCTATCATTTGTCCCCACCTTCAGCTACCGAGGCATGGTTGCGCGCCCAAGGCCTTGATGAAACTGCCATGCAAGGATTATCATGGAGTTCCGCTACGGATTGGGATTTTGAAATGCCTTCAATGCCAATAACGGCTTTGGTGCATTGCGCGGCCATGGTGAGTTATCATCAAAAGGACCATGCGCAAATGATGGAAGTGAATGTTAGGCAAACAGAGCGGTGGGTCAATTGGTGTCTGGAGCATCAGGTGGCCATGGGTTTTGTGAGTTCTATTGCTGCATTGGGAAAGGCTGCGGAAGGAAAGAAGATTGACGAGCAATGTTTTTGGCAACCTTCCAAGGATCACACAGAGTATGCACGTACCAAGTTTTTGGCGGAGATGGAAGTGTGGCGTGGCCACGAGGAGGGAGGGCAATTTGTGATGGTCAACCCCGGCGTTATTATCGGCGAATGTCCCCCGGAACAAAGCACCGGAGCATTGTTTCAGACAGTCGCAAGAAAGTGGGGAGCTTATCCGCAAGGTGGCACCGGTTGGGTGAGTGCCTTGGATGTTGCGCGTGCTTTGATTGCTTTGCTGGACAAGAAGAAATGGGGAGAGCGCTATGTTTTGGTGGCCGAGAATCAAACCATGCAATGGGCTTTTGTTCGAATTGCAACATCGATGGGATTGAAGAAGCCATCTTGGAAGGTCAATGGATTTGTACTCAAGATGCTTTGGTTAATAGATGGAGGCAAGGAAAAACTCATGGGTATCAAGGCCAAGGTTACAGAGGAGGCCATCAGAAACACCGCACAGGTCAAGGAGTTTAGCTCGGAAAAGATAAAGTTGGAATTGGATTTTCAATTTGAAAATATGGAAGAAGTATTCAGTAGAACGGGTACTTATATGCGGAGACATTTACATTTGTAGAATTAGGAAATAGAAAAAATGGAAGCGATTAAGAAAAAGGATGCACTGGATTATCATTCACAAGGAAGACCAGGAAAGTTGGAGATCATCCCCACCAAGCCCCACAGCTCACAACGTGATTTGGCCTTGGCCTATTCACCAGGTGTTGCTGAGCCGGTTTTGGCTATTGCAGCCAATGTGGACGATGTCTACAAGTACACCGCCAAAGGAAATTTGGTAGCGGTTATTTCCAATGGTACTGCCATTTTGGGATTGGGAAATTTGGGTCCAGAAGCTTCAAAGCCCGTAATGGAGGGCAAAGGAATGTTGTTCAAGATCTTTGCTGATATCGATAGTATTGACATAGAAGTCAACACCACGGATGTGGAGGATTTCATTAGAACGGTGAAGAACATTTCGCCCACATTTGGTGGAATCAATTTGGAAGACATCAAAGCCCCAGAGGCGTTTGAGATAGAAGAGCGATTGAAGGCGGAGTTGGATATTCCCATCATGCATGATGACCAGCATGGAACGGCAATCATTTCCAGCGCAGCATTGATCAACGCATTGGAAATTGCAGAAAAGAAGATAGGCGAAGTTAGAATTGTGGTCAGTGGTGCAGGTGCTGCGGCGCTGTCTTGCGTGGACATGATGATTCAGTTGGGCGCAGATCCCAAGAACATCTATATGTACGATTCCAAAGGATTGATTACTGCAGATAGAACAGATTTGGATCACCGCAAACGTCGTTTTGCTACAGAACACAACATTGGTACATTGGAAGACGCCATGAAAGGCGCCAATGTATTTTTGGGATTGTCGCAAGGAAACATCGTTTCCAAAGAAATGGTGGCTTCAATGGACAGCAATCCAGTGGTGTTTGCATTGGCCAATCCTGATCCGGAGATTTGTTATGACGATGCAATGGCAGTGCGCCCTGATCTCATCATGGCGACGGGAAGAAGTGATCATCCCAACCAGGTCAATAACGTTTTGGGATTCCCATTCATCTTCAGAGGAGCGTTGGATGTTCGTGCACGTTGCATCAACAATGAAATGAAATTGGCTGCTGTACACGCTTTGGCTGCTTTGGCCAAGGAGTCGGTGCCTGAAGAAGTTATACAAGCTTACAACTTGCAAACCATCACTTTTGGTCGTGATTACATCATCCCAAAACCGTTGGATCCTCGTTTGATTTACGTTGTGTCTGGCGCGGTTGCCAAGGCTGCCGTGGAAAGTGGTGTAGCCAAATTGCCCATGAAGAGCGATGAAGCTTACAAGGCAGAGTTGTTGAGTAGAATTGGTAGAGACAATGCGTTGTCTCGCGGCATTGCCGAGCGTGCCCGCAAGTCGCCCAAGCGTGTGGTATTTGCGGAGGGGGAGAATGTGAAAATTTTGAAGGCCGCAGAAGCAGCCAAGGATGAAGGTTGTGCAATCCCCATTTTATTGGGCGATGAAAAACGCATCCGAGAGTTGATCAAAGAGTGGGACATTGATTTGGAAGGTGTTCAAATTTTTGATCCCAGAACAGAGGCCAATGATGTAGTAAGAGAGCGTTTTGGTAAACTTTACTTTGATAGAAAGCAACGCAGAGGAATTACCCAAACGGATGCTGTTCGCGCCATGCGTGAGCGCAATTACTATGGCGCGATGATGGTTGAAACCGGCATGGCAGATGCCATGATCAGTGGAATGACCCGCAATTACTCCAAGGTGATTCGTCCAGGATTGCAAGTGATAGGTCCCGCAGCTGGCGTCAAGAAAGTGTGCGGCATGTACATCGTTCAAACATTAAAAGGTCCATTGTTTTTTGCAGATACCACGGTTAATGAAGATCCGACAGCTGAGGACATTGTGGAAATCACTTTGCGTGTAGCAGATGCCATCAGTCAAATGAAAATCACGCCACGCATTGCATTGTTGAGTTATTCCAATTTTGGATCTGCCAAAGGAAAAGACCCACAAAAGATGGCGAAGGCGGCAGAAATTTTGCAGCGTGACCATCCACATTTGCTGGTAGATGGGGAGTTGCAGGCCAATTTTGCTTTGAACAATGAAATGATGCAAGAGAATTTCCCCTTCTCGAAGTTGATCGGTCATCAAGTCAACACCTTGATTTTCCCCAATCTTTCTGCAGGAAATATCGCTTACAAATTGTTGCAAGAATCAGCAGGATGTGAGGTAATCGGCCCAGTTTTGTTGGGGATGAATCACAGTTATCATATTCTGCAAATGGGATGCTCCGTAAGAGAAATCATCAACATGATTCGAATTGCGGTGGTGGACGCACAATTCAAGGGAACTGGCCGCGCGTAATCGCGGGATTTTTTGTATTTTCACGCCTTTCTAAAAAAGGAAGGTGATGTTGCACTCTATTCGTGGTAAATTACTGGAGAAAAGTCCGGTACATGCAGTTGTGGAAGTCAATGGTGTCGGCTATTTGGCCCAAATTCCATTGAGTACTTTTAGTCAATTGCCTGACCAAGGTGAGGTGACATTGTATACCCTTTTGCACATCAACGGCAATGACTTTTCTTTGGTGCTCTACGGATTCAGCAATCCGGAGGATCGCGAAATTTTTAAGAAGTTAATCTCGGTTAGTGGTGTTGGTCCCAATACCGCTCGCATGGTGCTTTCCAGCTTGAGTGCGGATGAATTGCGCGCTGTTATTATCAATAAAGACGTTGCTGGATTGAAGCGCATCAAGGGAATTGGAGAAAAGACAGCGGAACGCATGATCATTGATCTCCACGACAAGATGGGCAAATTTGATGGCGTTGTTTCTTCAGAAAAATCAGGGATTGCATACAATATACAGCGTCAGGACGCGTTATTGGCCCTTTCGTCCTTGGGATTGGACAAGTCAAAAGCAGAAAAGCATTTGGACAAAGTCATGAAAGAAAGCCCCAACGGAAGTTTGGAAGAATGGATCAAATGGGTATTGAAACAAATTTAAGTGAGGCTTAAGGCAAGGCATATCATACAGTGGGTCGCGATTGTGGGCATTAGTTTGTTGTCCTCATGGTTGGCTTGGTCCATGTCTGTGTTAAGTTATCATCCCCAGTGGACAAGGCCTTCAGCGGGCATTACCGCAAAAGCGGATACCACGGTAACCCCCGTTTGGCCCAATCAAGACCCCATCAACCCTTCGCCGCAAGACAATGGCATCGCGATTCCTCTTCCCAAAAACATCAAGTACCACGTTGAATACAATCCTGAAACCGGTTTGTATGAAGTCTCGCAAAAAATTGGTGATCGCATAGATTTCAGAAATGCGACCCAAATGACGATGGAAGAATACATGGCTTTCCAGATGAAAGACAATGTAACGGCCTATTGGAAAGAGTTGGTGAAACAAGATGATGAAGCCAAGCGAGAATTTGCGCCAAGTTTTAAGATTGATTCCAAAGCTTTCGAAAATATTTTCGGTTCCAATGAAATTGAGTTCCGTCCGCAAGGAAGTGCAGAATTGACCTTTGGATTGAAAATGTCCAAAGTGGACAATCCCCGTATACCAGAGCGTCAGCGCAGGGTAACGACTTTTGATTTTGATCAAAAAATACAGTTGAACGTAACGGGAAATGTGGGTACCCGCATGAAGTTCAATTTTAACTACAACACCGAGAGCCAGTTTGATTTTGAGAATCAAATGAAATTGGGCTACACGGGAGATGAGGATCAAATCATCAAGAAGATTGAGTTGGGAACTGTTCAGATGCCTTTGTCAGGATCCTTGATACAAGGGAGTTCCAGCTTGTTTGGTGCCAAAGTAGAAACCCAATGGGGGAAATTGAAAAACACCACAGTGGTCTCTCAACAAAAGGGAGAACGAAAAGAAATTACCGTTCAAGGTGGCGCGCAAACCACGCAGTTTGATATTCCAGTGGACAACTACGAAGCCAATCGACATTACTTTTTATCCGGTTATTTTAGAGACAGCTACGACAACGCGATGAAGACCTTGCCCGTTGTCAATAGCGGTGCGGTGGTAACGAGAATAGAAGTGTGGGTGGTGAATCAGCAAGCCAATACCCAGGATGTTCGAAACGTTTTGGCTTTCTCAGATTTGGGAGAACCCGCTGCGCACATGTCCACGGATTATGCCTACCAAGGGTTAATCAATCAACCTCAACCCAACAATCCGGACAACGACAACAACGATTTGTACGCTACGATGATGGGCAGCCAGGAGATTTTGGGCTTTACCAATGCCAATCCTGCCATTCAAGCATTGGGGCTTAACCTTAGGCAAGGAATTCACTACGAGCGTGTCGGAAATGCCCGAAAGTTGAACGCTTCGGAATTTACTTATAATACAAAATTGGGTTTTGTCTCTTTGAAACAAGCCTTGAACAATGCTGAGGTTTTGGCGGTAGCATACGAGTACACTTTGAATGGTCAGACCTTTCAAGTTGGAACCCTTTCACAAGATGGTATTGCTGCGCCACAGGCGTTGGTGTTGAAAATGTTGAAGTCGTCCATTACAATGGTCAAGTTGACCAATGGCGATCCTGCTCCATTGTGGCAGAACATGATGAAGAACGTCTACAACTTGGGTGCCTTTGGCGTTTCTCCGGAAAATTTCAGATTGGACGTTTGGTACAACAACCCCGCAACGGGAGTCAACATGAACAGCATTCAGCGCGAACCCCTTTCCGGCAAATTGTTGTTGCAATTGTTGGATTTGGACAGAATTGACAACCAACAAATGCCGTATCCTGATGCGTTCTTCGACTTTGTTCCCAATGCAGCGACGCAAGGTGGTTTGATCGATGCGCAGACCGGTAGAATTTTCTTCCCGCACATCGAGCCATTTGGTCAACATTTGGAAAATGAAATCATTGATGGCTTTGGTGGACTGACGACGCAAGCGCAACAAATGATCAGTCAAGTGGTATTTAATCCGTTGTACGATTCGACAAAAACATCGGCGCAAATTAATTTCCCACAGCTCAATCGATTTAGAATCAAAGGACAATACCAGAGCGCCTCGGGCTCGGACATTTCGCTAAATGCAATGAACATCCCGCAAGGTTCTGTATCTGTTACTTCAGGAAGTATCAAGTTGGTAGAAGGACAAGACTTTACGGTGGATTACAATTTGGGTCGTGTTAAAATCATCAATGAAGGGGTGATGAACAGCGGCAATCCCATCAAGGTTTCTGTTGAGAGCAACT
>CANHIV010000028.1 GCA_947460525.1 Flavobacteriales bacterium | reverse complement strand
TGAAGGCCCCATTTTCTATACCCAGGAGAGAATCGGTATACATGGAAGGCCTTTTCATATTCTCAAGTTTAGAACAATGCATGTGAATGCGGAAAAGAATGGCCCACAATTGTCATCCACATCGGATAGCCGCATTACGAGTGTAGGTAAATTTTTGCGCAAAACGAGATTGGACGAGATTCCTCAATTTTTTCATGTAATCATTGGAGAAATGTCATTGGTAGGCCCAAGACCGGAGCGCTCTTTTTACATTGAGCAGATCAAGGCCCAAGCCCCGCACGTGAAGAAATTGCTGCGTGTTCGGCCAGGCATTACTTCTTGGGGGCAGGTTAAATATGGGTATGCGGAAAACGTGAATCAAATGATTCAGCGTTTGAAGTATGACATCTTGTACCTTGAAAATATGTCTTTGGCAATGGATATAAAAATCTTGTTTTACACCATTGTAACGGTATTGCGCGGCTCAGGAAAGTGACCCCAACAACGCGTAAGCCTTATTCATCAACGGACTCATCAAATCATCAACAGGAAGAAAAGGCACCTCTTTTCTGATCAACTCGTGGTATTTTTCTACAACGGGACTGGACTTTAGAGGTCGTTTCAAATCCAATGCTTGGGCAGCGGTGAGCCACTCTAGCGCAATGATTTTTTGTACATTTTCTAGGACCCTGTGCAGTTGTGTTGCGGCATTGGCGCCCATGCTTACATGGTCTTCTTGCCCATTGCTACTATCAATGGTATCTACAACAGCAGGTGTGCACCATTGCTTGTTTTGAGAAACGATAGAAGCAGCAGTATACTGCACAATCATAAAACCAGAATTCAGTCCTGGATTGGGCGTTAAAAAAGCAGGCAAGTTTCTCTGTCCACCAATCAGTTTGTACGTGCGTCTTTCAGCGATACTTCCAATTTCTGCCATGGCTTGGGTTAGAAATCCCATGACCATAGAAAGTGGTTGACCATGGAAATGTCCGCCACTCACGACTTTGTTTTCATCTACCAAAACAACGGGATTGTCGGTAACGGCGTTGATTTCAATTTCAACAATTTGCTTCACATACTGAAGGGTATCCCATGAAGCTCCATGCACTTGAGGAATGCATCGGAAACTATAGGGGTCTTGAACGTGATTTTTGGTTTGAAGAGTGATTTCCGAACCTTTTAAGGCAGCTCTCATGTTTTCAGCAATCACCAATTGACCTTGATGAGGTCTAACCCGGTGAAGGCTATCCATGAAGGGCTCTGTTCTTCCATCATAGGCATCCAAGCTCATAGCAGCGATGTTCGTGCTGTGAGTGATCAAGCTTTCGGCTTTCCATGTATTAAAAACGGCGAAGGCACTCATGAACTGAGTACCATTGATCAAAGCAAGTCCTTCTTTGCTTTTTAATACAATGGGATTTCTTCCAAGAATTTCTAGCGCTTCGATTCCCGAAATAACATTTCCTTGGTACCTCACCTCACCTAATCCCAATAAGGGAAGGCACATGTGAGAAAGTGGAGCCAAATCACCACTCGCTCCAAGTGAACCTTGCTCATATACAATGGGGGTCATGTTGTTGTTGTATAGATCAAGCAATGTTTCTACCGTGATGCGTTGTGCACCACTGAAACCCTTGCTCAAGCCCATTACTTTCAACAAAAGCATGAGGCGAACAATTTCCGTCGGTACCTCATTGCCCATTCCACAAGCGTGAGAAATGAGCAAGTTTTTTTGCAAAGTGCTCAAATCATCGTCTTCAATGATTGTATTGCACAAAGAGCCAAATCCGGTATTTACCCCATAGATGGGCGCGCCATTTTTTCCTGAGAACTGATCGAGATAAGCCCTGGAACGCTCTATATTAAAAAAACATTCCTCGGCCAACTGAATGGGAGCCGAGGAATGAAATATTGTTTTTAAGTCTTCTAGACTTATGTTTTTTGAATCTAAGATCATGCAATCACTTTTGGAGCAGCAGCCATGATTTCCTCATTGGCATACTCTTTAAACTTGTCAAAGTTAGCGACAAATTTCTCAGCTAGCTCATTGGCTTTTGCATCATAAGCACCGCCGTCTTTCCAAGTTGATTTGGGATCCAAAAGTTCAGTTGGAACATCAGGGCAAGACGTTGGCATTGCCAAACCAAAAACCTCATGGGTTTTGTATTCAACATTGTCAAGCTTTCCTTCCAAGGCAGCAGTAATCATCGCACGCGTAAACTTCAATTTCATGCGCTCACCTGTACCATAAGAGCCACCGCTCCAGCCGGTATTGATCAACCAAACTTTAGCACCACTTTCGTCTATTTTCTTACCCATCATCTCTGCATATTGCGTAGGATGAAGTGGAAGGAAAGGCGCACCAAAACAAGCGCTGAAAGTAGTAGTAGGTTCTGTAATTCCAGCTTCTGTACCTGCAACCTTTGCGGTATATCCGCTAATGAATTGGTACATGGCTTGGCCTTTGCTCAATTTGCTAATTGGAGGAAGTACACCAAAAGCATCGCAAGTCAAAAAGAAAATATTTTTTGGAATGCCGCCTAGGCTGGGTTCCATGATATTGTCAATGTGATGGATGGGATAGCTAACGCGTGTGTTTTCTGTCTTGTGCTTGTCTTCGTAATTGGGCGTTACACCATCATCTTCAAATCCGATATTTTCTAGAATCGCACCAAACTTAATGGCATCATAAATCTGAGGCTCTTTTTCTTTGGTGAGATCAATGGTTTTGGCGTAGCAACCGCCTTCAAAATTGAATACTGTTGTGTCTGTCCATCCGTGCTCATCATCACCAATCAATCTGCGGTTGGGATCAGAAGACAAGGTGGTTTTTCCAGTTCCGCTTAATCCGAAGAATACAGCAGTGTCGCCGTTGGCTCCAACATTGGCAGAGCAGTGCATGGGCAATACGCCATGTTCATGAGGAAGCACATAATTCAATACAGTGAAGATTCCTTTTTTAATCTCACCTGTATATCCTGTACCGCCGATGATGGCCATTTTCTTGGTAAAGTCGATTACAGCAAAGTTGTGTTGACGGGTACCATCAATTTCTGCGTCAGCCATGAAACCGGGTACGCAGATGACATGCCAATCGGGTTGGATGGTCTTTAATTCCTCTTGACTTGGACGCATGAACATGTTGTAAGCAAACATGTTGCTCCAAGGAAATTCCGTCACCACACGAACATTCATTCTGTATCTGGGATCAGCACAAACAAAGGCATCGCGAACATAAACTTCACGCCCTGTTAAGTAGGCTGACATTCTTTCAAACAAACGATCGAATTTGGAAGATTCAAACGGGATGTTGAATTGGCTCCACCAAACAGAATTTTCAGTGTTGCTATCTTTTACAATAAATTTATCTTTTGGAGATCTGCCTGTGAATTCTCCTGTATCTACGCTCAAAGCACCTGTGTTGGTAATGCTACCTTGTTCAAGTGTGATTGTTTCTTCTACTAACTCAGCGGGAGAAAGATTCCAAAATGCTGTAGCTAGGTTTTTAAGTCCCAAATAATCGAGCGTTGCGCCTTCGGGACGGATACCTACATGGTTCATGTTTTAAAAATTTAGTTCGACTTTCATTGAATCGTGCAACAAAGGTAATCAATCTCAAAATTTCGCAAAAATGAGATAAAGCAGGGAGGTGGGTCTATTCGATCCACCAGTCCTCTACTTAATGTACCTCCAATCATGACCGTTTTTGATTCCTTTGAGACTGGCGTAAATCAATTCAATAACATTCTCCACATCTTTTTTGTCTACCATCTCAACGGTGGTGTGCATGTAGCGCAATGGAAGAGAAATCAAGGCGCTGGCCACACCGGCATTGCTGTATGCAAAGGCATCCGTATCGGTTCCTGTGCTTCTTGAGGCAACTTGGCGTTGAATTTCAATTTTGTTTTTGCTCGCTGTATCAATGATGTGCTTCAATAGATTGTTCTGCACTGCAGGTCCGTAGCTAACAACAGGTCCTTTTCCAGCAGACAATTCTCCATCGCGAACCTTGTTCATCATGGGGGTAGAGCTGTCGTGACATACGTCGGTTACAATAGCGACATCTGGATTGATGCGGTGCGCGATCATTTCAGCTCCTCTTAGTCCAATTTCTTCTTGAACTGAGTTGGTGAAATAAACGCCAAAAGGCAATTTGTCTTTTCTTTCTTTCAATAGACGCGCTACTTCAGCAATCATGAATCCACCAATGCGGTTGTCCAATGCGCGACCCACAAAGAATCTATCATTAAGTACCATAAATTCATCATCGAAAGTAGCCACACAACCCACATGGATGCCCATGTCTTCTACTTCTTTTTTAGTGGCAGCACCAACGTCTAAGAATATGTTGCGCATGCTTGGGGTTTCCTCTTTGTCTGGCGTGCGAACGTGAATGGCGGGCCATCCAAATACCCCCTTAACAACTCCGGTTGGCGTGTGGATATTGACACGCTTGCTGGGCGCGATCATGTGGTCACTTCCACCATTGCGGCGCAAGTAGATAAATCCATCAGATGTGATGTAATGTACAAACCATGAAATTTCATCAGCGTGGGCCTCAACTACAATTTTATAAGGAGCATTGGGATTGATAACCCCAACAACTGTTCCGTAAGTGTCCACCATGTATTCATCTACGTATGGGCGTATATAATCCAACCAAAGTTGTTGCCCCGGAGATTCAAATCCTGTGGGCGATGCGTTATTGATGTAGGTTTCTAGGAAGCCTAAGCTTTTTTCTGAAAAGAAGGAAGTCTTCTTTTTTGTAGCAGCACTTTTCGTTTTCTTTGCCATGTTATTCAAATTTCAAAACGAAGGTAGAATCTGATTCCATCGGGCTTTTACATGGTAAGAAAACCTATGAACAATTCAACGGTGAACAAAAACAGAACAAGAGAACTTGTTCTTACGGAGGATGGATCTTTCACTTTTTTTATTCCGGAAGCGGAAGAGACCTATCATTCTATCCACGGCGCAGATCAAGAAGGGAAATTTGTTTTTATCGAGCAAGGTCTAAGGGCTAGCAATGCTTCACCCGTGCGGATATTGGAAGTGGGAATGGGGACGGGATTAAATGTTGTATTGACCACCAAGGAAAGTTCGCGATTGGTCGATTATGTGACCTTGGAGCCCTTCCCCATTGAAGAGGCGAAAATCAATGAGTGGATTTTATCTCGCGTTTCAGATGCAGAGATGGCCCAGAGAATACATGATATGGAATGGGACGCTACAGCGCAATTGACTCCCCAATTTCAGTTCAGAAAGGTCAAGTTGGGTGTTATGGAATTCCAGACAACGGCGCTTTTTGATGTCATTTATTTTGATGCATTTGGTCCCAAGGTAGAGCCGGAACTCTGGACACTTGAGGTCATGCAAAAGTGTTTTGACTTGTTGCAACCTGGCGGAATATGGGTGAGTTATTGCGCAAAGGGAGAGGTGCGAAGGAATCTGCAAGCTGCAGGATTCAAGGTAGAGCGATTGCCTGGTCCACCTGGAAAGCGAGAAATGCTAAGAGCCATCAAATAAAAAAGCCCCTATGCAGGGGCTTTTTCAATTTAAAGAATCTCTTTATTGGAATTTCACCTGGAACAATCCATTGGTGATATTTACAGTTGCACCATTGCTAGCTTTCAAAGTTCCTGTGAATGATCCTCGGATATATCCAGGAGCAGGAGTATCGGTAAACTTGATCAAAGTGAAAGTTCCTGAAGCACCGTTGGTGGTTGTGCTGTAGGATGTGCCGTTGGCATCCAAGTAAACCAACGCATCGGTAACAGAAGGATTCAAATTGATCACGATTCCAGGAATCCAACCTGATGCAGGCTCATTAATTTTTACTTGGAAACTTACATCGGTTATGGTTGTTCCTGTAACATCAAAGTCAAAGTTAGAATAGCTCTCAGCATAGGTGATAGAGGTGTGACTTACGCCACCGACGGTCCAATCTACGATTCGCATACAATCGGGGCAGTTGGTTCCGCCACAATCTGTCCAAAACTCATCACCATCGATCAAGTTGTTGGTGCAATTGCTTTCGTTGGCACATACCTGACACATTGTTCCACCGCAATCCACACCGATTTCAGTACCATTCATGATACCATCAGAACAAGATGGGCAAATTTGACAATTTCCAGTATATACGTCACCAAAGTCAAAAACGTTGTTTCCGTTGTTATCAACGTATGGACCTTCGTTACAATCGATTTGGGTTTCGTTACCGTTTAGCAATCCATCTCCACACAAGTCGCCGCAAGGTCCGCAATTGGTACCACCGCAGTCAACGCCCGTTTCATCACCGCCCAATTCAAGGGTGTCTTGAATACCGTTTGCACAAGGATCACATGGTCCACATTCTCCACCGCAGTCTAACCAAGTTTCACCTAGGTCAGGTTGGAAAATACCATCTATACAATGGTCACATTCTTCGCAAGGACCACCGCAGTCGATCAATTGCTCACCATTGTTTAAAATCCCGTCAAAACAATTGGGTGGAATTTTATTGTCTGGGTTAGGACATCCAGTTAAAAGGATCATAGCAGCCAAAGCTGACGCGAATAATCCGGTGAAAAATCTTGTTTTCATATTGATTAACACTCTTTGAGGGGGTGAATATACGAAAAAGACGTAAACATTGCGGTTAGGGTTGCATAAAGTCAGTTTATTTGGA
Source organism: Flavobacteriales bacterium (assembly GCA_947460525.1). Taxonomy (GTDB): domain Bacteria; phylum Bacteroidota; class Bacteroidia; order Flavobacteriales_D; family Sanyastnellaceae; genus CAMCTV01. Next base: position 1,487 of record CANHIV010000028.1, on the reverse strand, counting down.
TGTTATGCATTATTTGGAATGGACATTCAAATCCATCAAATTTGCGATATGATTTGGAAGCAAAGGAATGAAAGTACGCAGGGCATGCGGGAAGGACAGCCATTTGAGCAATTGCTGGCTGTTCGTGGTGTAAAGGATTGGGCTTCGTTTTCAGCCCCCATGCGACATGCGGAGCATGATCCTTTCTTAATGAAAGACATGGACATCGCAGTGGAGTTGTTGCATCAACATCTTCAAGCCAATAGTGAGATTTTGGTTTTTGGTGACTATGATGTAGATGGAACCACTTCAGTGGCCATGATGTATGAGTGGCTTCGTCAGCTAGGAGCAAATGTTCAATTCTACATTCCCAATCGATACGAAGAAGGGTATGGATTTTCGATAACAGGTGCGCAACACGCCGTTGATCAAAAGAAGAACCTGGTGATCACCCTGGATTGTGGCACCAAAGATGGCGAGCGCATTCAATTGTGCAGGGATCATGGCATTGATGTGATTGTGTGTGATCACCATGAACCGGGGGAGTTGCCCAATGCCAATGCATTGCTCAATCCCAAACGAAGAGATTGTGATTATCCCTTTTCTGGACTTAGCGGATGCGGGGTGGGCTACAAATTGATTTGTGCATACACCCAGCGATTTCCTCATCCTGCTAGCTTTCCAGATACGTTTTTGGATTTGGTTGCGATTGCGGCGGCGGCAGATATCGTTCCCATGTTGGATGAGAACAGAACTTTGGTGGCCAAAGGATTGCATTTGATGAATCGTTATTTGCGACCAGGCTTAGCGGCCTTGTTGCGCAAGTCAGGAACCAAACGCACAACATGGGAGGTGACCGATTTGGTGTTTTTATTGGCGCCCAGAATCAATGCTGCGGGTCGTGTGGCCTCTGGCAATGAGGCAGTGAAATTGTTGATTGCACAAGAGGTGCAGGAAGTAGAAGATTTGGCCCAACAAGTGGAAGATTTTAATATGTCACGTCGAAGCATTGATCAAGATGTCTCGGTTGCGGCATTGTCCAAAGTAGAAAATGACCCCAAACACGCTGAAGCTTTTGTAACGGTGGTATGGGATGAGGAGTGGTTGAAGGGAGTAATTGGTATTGTAGCATCTAGATTGATTGAGCGGTATTACCGACCCACCATTGTTTTCACAAAAAGCCATGACGTTTACGCAGGGAGCTGTCGCTCCATTGAAGGGGTGGATTTGTACGCTGCATTGGAAAGATGCAAAGAGCATATCGTGCAATTCGGTGGACACACCATGGCCGCGGGATTGACTGTTTTGCCGGAGAAGTTAGAAGTATTTGCAGCAGCCTTTGATACAGTGGTTACAGAAATGGTACAGCATCAACGCCCCGAACCAACGAGCTATTATGACATGGCTTTGCCCCTTTCTGAAGTGGAAATGGGTTGGGTGGAAGAAATGAAGAAAATGGCGCCATTTGGTCCAGACAACATGGCACCGGTTTTTCTATTTGAAAATGT
>CANHIV010000027.1 GCA_947460525.1 Flavobacteriales bacterium | reverse complement strand
TCATCCATTGTTCCAAAACCTCCTGGCATCACAACGTAGCCTTGGCTGTATTTCATGAACATTACTTTTCGGACAAAGAAGTAGTCAAAATCAATGCTTTTGTCGTGATCGATGTATGGATTGCTGTGCTGCTCAAAAGGCAATACGATATTCAATCCGACACTGATTCCATTTCCTTCTTTGGCACCTTGGTTACCTGCTTGCATGATACCGGGTCCGCCGCCCGTGATTACTCCATATCCTTTTTGAGTAAGTTGAAAGGCGATCATTCTCGCCATTTCATAATACGGATTATCGGGTTTGGTTCTTGCCGATCCAAATATTGTCACACAAGGACCGATGGCCCCCATTCTCTCATATCCATTGACAAACTCCCCCATGATCTTGAATATCGACCATGAGTCGTTTGATTTGATCTCATTCCAAGACTTTGGTTTGAGTTTGTTTTTGATTCTGCTGTCTTGATCCATCTCTTCCATTTTTTTAATAGGAAGAGCAAGATAGATTAAAACTTTTTCCTTTTCTTGTCCAGAAAAGATTTTTTTTCTTTTTTGGCAGCTACAGCAAATTTCTTCTCGTGGAATGCACCCTTGAAAGTTGGATCTTCTTTCCTTTTTTGCCAATCAATATCACGATTCTGTTCAATCATTTCAGACTTCGGAGTCCCATGCACTGCAACCTCCGATGGTAAATCAAGCACTTGGATAAATTGCTTCATCACCCTTTCTATTTTCTGTACATGGTATTTTTCTGAAACATCCATGAAGGTAATGGCTTCTCCCGTCTTGAAAGCTCTACCCGTTCTTCCAATGCGATGCACATAATCTTCATGGGTATGAGGGACTTGAAAATTGATAACATGCGACACTTCAACCACGTCGATACCTCTAGCACTAACATCAGTTGTTACCAAAACCCTAATGTTGCCTTCCTTGAATTCATCCAACGCGTTGATCCGGGCGTTTTGTCCTTTATTGCTATGAATGATTCTGATTTCTCCAAATTTTTGCTTGACCAATTGTTCAGCCAATTGTGTCACCATTTCCTTTGTTCTGCAGAACACCATTACCCTTGTCATATCCTCTCGATGTTTAAGCAAGTGGATAAGCATTTCTAGCTTTGTCGCCTGATTAGGAACAGCATATACACTTTGAGCTACAGTAGAAGCCGGGGTTGCCGCCGGGGTTACCTCGACTACTTGAGGGAACAAAAGGAAGTTGTCTGCAATCCTTTGAACTTTATCTGGAAAAGTTGCAGAAAATAACAACTGCTGTTTTTTGTGGGGAATCTTTTCTTGAATATCACGGAGCTGGGGCCAAAATCCCATGTCCATCATTCTATCACATTCATCCAAGACCATGGTCTTGATCTGTTTGGTAACAAAGACTCTTTTGGAATAGATTTCGAGAAATCTTCCTGGAGTAGCGATGATTATATCAACCCCTGCCTCAATCTTTTCAGTTTGCGCTTTTGGACCAATTCCGCCGTACATGGCCACCCATCGCAAATCCGTGTTTACAACAAGCAATGCCAAAACTCTTTCAACTTGAACGACCAACTCTTTGGTAGGCACCAAAATCAAGGCGCGCGGATCAACTCCTTGTGCAAATTTTAGTTTTTGTACAATAGGAAGGAGATAGGCCAATGTTTTGCCTGTTCCTGTTTGGGCAATTCCAATTAAATCTTGACCCGCCATTAGTATAGGCAAGGCCTTTTGTTGAATTTCCGTAGGGCTTTCAATACCTTGATCTGCTAGTGCATCCAAGTATTGACGGGTAACTTTTAAATCAGAAAAAGTAATCATTGTTTCTCCATTTCACGGCGGTTAATAACTGGATTGGCATACATCTGCAACATAATCTCTCTGGCCAATGCATTAAAACCTTCTTTGGGGAGCTGCGTCTTTTTTCTGTTCAATGCCAATCTAAAAACATTGGCACGTATATAATTTCCAAATGCAATTTTTTGAATATTGGAATATTGATCTTTGTATTCCTTGGTACCCATCAATAAATCATAGGCGATATAATTGGTAGGCCAAAGTTTAAAAATACGATGCATCTCTCTGTCAATGGCCTGGGTCAAGAATCGGTACTTTTCATTTTTGTTCTGAATATTCTTCATCTCATCAATGAAAGTTGTCAGGGGCTCTCCAACCGATATGTTGACCCTTCCTTTGTGACCTGTAATTCCAGTTAGCATAGAGTGTACATCCTCCCCTTTCTTCTTTTCATAAGAACCAAATACCTTAAGATGCATCAGCTCATTGGTCTTTAATAAATCACAAGGATCGTATTCATAACTAACGGCCATGGGAATCATGGACAAAGATTTCAAGGTCTCCTCAATCTCCCCGCCTCCACACATTGCAAACATTTTCAAAAGTCCAGTTGCAGTTCGATCATCCCCATCCTTGCTTCTCCCTTCCCTTTGTGCAATCCAAATGGAGGTATTGTCATCTTTGATTGTCTTCTGGATATAATTGGACAAACGCAAGGAATAGTAAAACACCTCTTTCGAACTTACATTGCGGTTAACAATGAAGTTTTTATTGGCGCGAACAATGTCCTCCACCACCTTGTGTTGCAAGAGATTGTCCCCAATGGCAATTTGTGTAGTTCTATGTCCTTCCTCCAATAAACTCACATTAAGCAAGGCACTATCTAAAATAATATCACGGTGATTGGACAAAAACAAATAAGCTTTTGTACGGTCAAGATTCTGTATGTTGGTAAACGACAAGCCCGATGTTGTCATTTCTATTACGCGCTTAAAGGCAGGTCCAGAAATCTCTGATTGAAACTCATCCACTGAAGTGACCCCTTTGATCATGGAGTGAATGGCTGTTTTAGATAAACCAGGATAAACCCAACGTATCATTTTATAAAACAAAGGCTCCTGTAGGATTCTATCCAAGGCTGGTTTCAACTCCTCATTGGTATAAGGCCGAATAGTATCAAAATTGAATGTGTCTATTGATTCTACTTCCATGTTGTAAAGATAAGGATAATGAAGGTTGGATGTTAAATTGAAGCGGTTTGATTGGAACGAAAAAAAATGCGATTTATATTTCAGCCATGAAAAAATTTCTAATGGCAATTTTGTTGTTGCCTGTTTTTGCTTTTGGGCAAATTGGATCGGTTTGCAGCAGTCCCGAAATCATAAACAATCCCATGCTTTATACCTCCTCTGTTCAGATGACTACCTCCTTTGATGATCATTGGTATGCTTTTGTTCCAGATTCATCAGGGATTTACATCATCAGCACGTGCAACATTGAAGCATGCGATACCAAAATATGGGTTTACGACAACTGTCCTTTGGTAGTCAATGAATGGGCAGAAGGTACTTATTCTTACAACGATGACTTTTGTGGGTTGCAGTCACAGGTATCCGTAAGTTTTACTGAAGGACTAACCTACTTCATTAGAATTGGCGACTACTCGGACGGATGCGGTGACAATTTGAATTTCACCATGCAATATGTAGGTCAAATATTGGGCTGTACGGATGCCGCGGCATGCAATTACAGCCCCATGGCCACGCAAGATGACGGAAGCTGCGCCTATTACCCAAGTCCTTTCTGCTCTCAGCCCGATCTTCAAATGGACAGTTTGGCATTGGTAAGTTCATTGTATTTGCAGCAGCATTTTGCTCTTGATTGTGACATTGCCGAAGGTTGTGTTACGGGATTTGGCAATCGTTGGGTTTTGGCTTTTTCCTCTAAAATCAATAACATTGGACAGGAAGATTATTACTTGGGCAATCCAACAACCAACCCAGGCATGTTTACAACGCAAAATTGTCATGGCCATACCCATTATGAGGGATACGGCGATTATCGTTTAATGGATGTGCAAGGCAATTTAATTCCAGCAGGACATAAAAATGGATTCTGTGTGATGGACTTGTGTGGTATGGGCCAGTATAACTGTGGTGATATGGGGATTTCAGCTGGATGTTACGATATTTATGGTGCAGGTACGCAATGTCAATGGGTTGATATTACAGATATCCCAAGCGGTCAGTATCGTTTAATGGCCATCGTGAATCCAGAATATTTACCTGACGCATTGGGACGAATTGAATCCAATAATGAAAACAACGCCGCCAATGTTTGTTTGGAAATCAATTGGGTAAATGGTACGCCAGAATACCAAGTTTTGGCAGAATGTACCCAATATGTTGACTGCACAGGAGAAATCAATGGAAGCGCATTGCCTGATTGTCAAGGCGTTTGTGACGGTCCCAACCTGTTTGCGGATATCAATGGAGACACATTATTGAATGCCGTGGACATTGATTTGTTCATGAATCAAGTTTGCAACAATGGTTTGATGGCTACCAACTGCAATGATTTGAATGGCAATGGGCAGTTAAGTTTGTATGACATTGCTTTGGCTCAAAATTGTATGATCAATCAGAACAATGGAACCATTTGGAACAATGACTGTCATTTCCCTCAAGACTTTATCAATCCCAACGCGGCAGTGGGCATGGCCATCCAATCTGTTCATTTGACAGAAGGTTATATGGATATAGAGATCAGCTCAATCTCTCAAAATATTGTCGGAGCTGAATTCACAATTGATGGCGTTCATGTGACCAATGCCATGATGATCTTTCCTGGTGTCAGCAGCAGCAGCACAACCGTTTACAATTCAGGTGATGGGCTTATGACGTTGGCACATGATGGGCAATTTATTGCAATGAACAATGCTGCAAGTCCAATTTGTAGGGTCTACTTTGATGCGGTAACCGCCAACTTGATTTGCTTGAACAGCATTATCGATGTAGTGAACAACAACTACGAAAGATTGCCCAGCTACATTTACGGCAATTGTTTTAGTGCGACCACTGGATTGGCCGAAGTAAATGCATCACAGCAGTTAATCATCAAGAGCAACCCTGTGGGAGATATTTTAAGATTCGAAACACCTTTGTCCTTTGGAAATGAATATCTTCAGATCAGCGTCATTGATGCCATGGGAAAAACCGTTATACAACAACAATTGGTACAAAGTTCAACGGGAATAAATGTCGATCAATTGGCTTCTGGGATTTATCAATTGATTGTTCAGAACAAGAACAATGAACAATTGCGCATGGGCTGGATGAAACAATAAGTTTTATCCATACAAATTAAAAGAGGGTCACTTGACCCTCTTTTTTTTCATCTAATATTTGAGCTAGATAATTGAGAAAACAAAAAGGCCGCTAAATAGCGGCCTTTCAATATTGAATGTACTCCGTAAATTAAGCTTCGTTTACAACTTCAAACTTAACAACTGCAGTAACTTCTTTGTGCAATTTCACTTTCGCTTCATAAGCACCCAACATTTTGATGTGCTCTTCTACCAAGCTGATAGATTTGCGATCAATGTTGTGACCTTCTTTCGCGAATGCCTCAGACAATTGAATTGTATTGATACTTCCGAAAATTTTACCTGTATCAGAAGCTTTGGTAGCAATCTTCAAAGTCAAAGTAGACAACTTCTCTGCAGTCACTTGCGCATCAGCCAAAATTTTAGTTTCCTTGTGAGCACGTTGCTTCAAGTTTTCAGCTAACATTTTGCGAGCACTTTCAGTAGCAGCAACAGCATATCCACGTGGGATAAGGTAATTGCGCGCATAACCAGGCTTCACGTTGACTACCTCATCTTTGGCACCCAACTTTTCGATGTTTGTTTTTAAAATAACTTCCATGATAATTTCCTCCTGATTATTTTAACATATCACCCACAAAAGGCATTAAGGCCAAATGACGAGCTTTCTTAATTGCTTGCGCTACTTTACGTTGGTTCTTCAAAGTAGTACCTGTAAGACGACGTGGAAGAATTTTTCCTTGTTCGTTACAAAGCTTCAACAAGAAGTTTGCATCTTTGTAATCGATATACTTGATACCAGCTTTTTTGAAGCGGCAATACTTGGCTTGCTTTGTCTCAATCTCAATAGGATTCAGATAGCGAATTTCTCCATTTTCACTCATTGTGTTCAGTATTTAGGAGTTAAACTTATTTTTTGTCTTGCGCTTTGTTACGGCGAGATTCCGCGTACGTAACGTGATACTTGTCCATGTGAGTTGTCAAGAAACGCAAGATGCGCTCATCACGACGGAACTCCGTCTCAAATGGGTTAACTACTTCACCAGTAGCTTCAAATTCCAACAAGTGATAAAATCCAGTTGTTTTCTTTTGGATAGGGTAAGCCAACTTTCTCAAGCCCCAATTTTCTTCGTGCTTGATAGTTGCTCCTTTTCCTTTCAAAAACTTTCTGAACTTTTCCACTGTTTCCGCAGCCTGATCCTCAGACAGCACGGGAGTCATAATGAAAACAGTTTCGTAACGATTCATTTTTTAATTGTTTTTAAAAATTAGGTGGGCAAAGATACTCTTTTTTTCCTTGGTTCCAAAATTTATTTCACGACTTGAAACCAACCAGCACCGTCGTAATTCTGGTAGTCCACCCCCACACCTTTGTAGGTATAATAGTAAACCCCAGCTGAGTAATCCTTTGGATCCCAAACTTGAATGGGCGCCATTCTTTCCAAATTACCTTGCTTGATTTCTCCCACTACTCCACCCCATCGATCAAAAATGGTCACTTCCCAAGACTTCATGAATCTATTGGGAATCCAGAATCCATCATTTTCACCATCACCATCAGAAGTTACCAAATTGGGAATCATACCCAATGGGCAACCATCAAAACCGTCCGCACAACCCAATAATGACTCTGCAAAAGTTTCTACTGAAATGGTATCATAGGCAAAGCATCCGTCAATTTCAGCAATTACCGTCAACAAAAACAAGGAAGGATTTTGATAGGTATGAAAAACAGTATCTGGCAAAGACGGCATTACATCCATCAATGTATCGCCATATTGCCAAGTGTAAGATTCGCCATTTCCAGATGCAAGAAAAAAGGCGCTCAGCGGATAGTATCCACCAACCCATCCCTCAACTTGAGGATGATCGGGACCCGCTGCATCGATCTGAACCCAAGGCTCATGAACAATGACTTGAATTCCAGTCTCGCTTGAGCACCCATTGGCATCTACTCCGGTAACTGTAACGTAAACATCATTGTTGGGGGTGAATGATATACTCTGCCCTTGCAGCGCACCTGTCCAATAACCCATTGGCGCCCCATTCAATGTTAAGGTTATGGACTCACCAATGCAAATTGATGAATCCGGTGTTGTGATTGACAACAAAGGATTGGGGTTAACGATGATGTTCCATACTGTAGCTTCGGAAGTACATCCATTGGCAGAAGCAATAACACTATAAGCACCGGAGGCAGCAGGCATTGCATTGTTCAAAGTTACCGTATTGCCTGTTGACAAAAATCCCATTGGTCCTGCCCAAGCCAAAGATGAACTGACTTGTGCACTCGCATTGATGATCACGGTCTCTCCCGCACAGTATGATGTTTCACCAGAAAAAGTTACCATTGGGATGGGATAGATAATCACATCTTGCGTAATCCAAGAGGATTGGCATCCGTTGGAAGAGAGTTGGACTGAAACATTACCGTCCCAAGCCATTGTTACTGGGTTAATGTTTAAACTACTGGAACTTCCAACCATTTGACCTTGTGCATTGTTCCAGGTATATTGGGTATTTGCACCCGTTGAAGCGGTGACACTGACACTTAAATTGTTCCCTTCACATAAGGGAGCATTGGACGAAATAACGCCTTGGGGAATAGGAAATACCGTAAACTCTTGCGAAACGGGCAACGACCAACATCCGTTCTGCTCTATTTGTAAGGTATAATTACCGGTACCCAATTCTTGAATATTACTGATTAGCGGCGACTGTGCAGAAGAAACAAAACCGTTGGGGCCAGTCCAAGAATAGTTTCCATTGGCGATATTGTTGGCTGTCAATGGTAGGTTATCTCCTGCGCACCACTCCAGATCATTGTTGGTGATGATTGCCATTGGAGGAGTAACAACGTTAACATTCACATTGGCGGCTAATGAAGGACATGAAGCTGATGTCACTACCAAACTGTAATTTCCAGTCACCGTATTATTCGCATTCAATATTTGCGGCTGAGACTGACTGGATGTATATCCATTGGGTCCTGTCCATTGATATGTGGCGCCGGCAATTTCCGTGCATGTCAAATGCAAAGTATCCCCGAGACACAGCGGTGCATTATAAGCCACATTGGTAGCAGGCTCG
>CANHIV010000026.1 GCA_947460525.1 Flavobacteriales bacterium | reverse complement strand
CTGTAGGTATAATTGACAACGCCATTTTCCATTACGTGGCTTTCACTGGCAAAGTGTTGGGCGCCAGAAGCAAAGAAACGCATATTGCTTTCGGCGCGAGGAATATCCACGTGACCCGCCAAGGATATGGGTTTGCCATTGTCCAAAGATTCCGCGTAGGCCAATTCATCGTGGTGTGTGGCAATGAGATCTGCAATTTTGGTGAGGATCTTACAACGGTCTTCACTGGTTGTTGTTTTCCATTTTGGAAAGGCCAATTGCGCAGCAGCAACGGCTTTTTCGACATCATCAGCGTGGCTATCGGGAATCGTAGAAAAAACTTTTCCATCACGCGGACTGATGTTGTCCAATTTAGCACCTGATAATGCGGGAGTTAGCTCACCGTTGATATAATTTAGAATCTCAATCACAAAAAATATTTTACTACAAAAGTATCTATTTCAGAAAAGACTTGCATTGTAAAGTAAAAAGGTATTATTTTTGCCTCGCAATTGCCCGATCGTCTAATGGCAGGACAGCAGATTTTGATTCTGCTTGTATAGGTTCGAATCCTGTTCGGGCAACAGTAAAAGGTCACTTCGGTGGCCTTTTTTAATTCCTCAATTTTATCTTGGTTCCCTTGTCTACCTTGGCATTCAGCGGTAGGTCATTGTACTTTGCAAGCTTTTTTAACTTCACGCATTGATCTTGGGAAATCTGCCAAAGGGTTGTTTTTTTATCGGCGACAACAAAGTTTTCGTTTCCTTTTCTTTTCTTGGGCTGTAGATAAACACGGTCCCCTTCCTTCCACATTTGGATCTCCGTATCGTTGTATTTTTTGAGTTCCCAGCTCCCTAGATTGTACTTTTTGGTGAGGCTAGCAATGTTGTCTTTGGGCTGCGCGATGACGTATCGGATGCGGCCGTCAAGGATCAATATATCTCTTGAAGTTTTTTTTTTAAGTCGTCCATGGAAATGGACTCGCCTGCATCTAGCAAATACAGTTGGTGTTTTTCTATCAGATCGATGAGCAACTGGGGGTACTTGGGATTGGTAGCGTAGCCACAATTTTTAAGGCCATGTGCCCAAGCTTTGTAATCCGTTCGGTCCAATTGAAAGAGCGTCTCGTACCGTGGTCTTTTTAAAAACAGCGAGTGGTCTTCAAAGGACTGTTGGGCATGATCGTATACACGGAAACATTCGTCCTTTTTATCGTCGTCTTTGTAGAATTTTTTACCTGTCCAATCCTTGTGGCATTTGATACCAAAGTGGTTGTGGGCCTCGGTGGCCAGATCTGAAGTTCCGCTAGCAGATTCTAAGATGCCTTGCGCCATGGTGATGCTTGCGGGAATGCCGTGCTTTTCCATTTGCACCAAACACTCATTGCGCCAAGTTTCGATGTACAGCTGAACGTTGGGCTGCGCTTTAAGCGAGAGCGAAAGAAAAGAAAGTGCTATGGTCAGCCATTTGATCATGGAACAATAATACTATTTTCTTTATCATCCATGTTGGTGGTTTTGATAAGTGTACCGTCTTGCTGATAACTTTTCCAAACACCAGTAGGCTTGTTGTCTTTGTAAAATCCGTCAATTCTAATTTGACCGTTTTCATACCACAATTGGTAGGGTCCGTTTTTAACGCCTTGGTCGTAGGTGTGCAGGCTAAAGGGTTTTCCGTCTTTGTAGAAAGATCGGCAAGTTCCATTTCTCTTTTCCGCTTTGTAGTAGATATCGGTGTGGAGTTGGCTGTTTTCGTAGAAGGTTTTTTCTTGCAATTTTTCGCCGGTGGTGGGGTCTTTGTACACCACGTTCATGGGGTTTCCATTTCCATAAGTGGCCAATACAATTTCTTCTGGACCGTTTTTGCAAGCGGACCACAATGCAATCGTTAGAAAAAGGAAAAAGTATTTCATTATTTGTTTCTTTGAATCGTAAAGTCTACCAAGCGTTGTAAGGCAATGTTTACATCGTTTTGAGGGAATTGCGCTAAAATATCTTTGGCTTGTTGGGCAAAATCCAACATCGCTTTTTGCGCATAGGCGATGGAACCCGTTTCCATCAGGATGTTTTGAATGGCCGTGAGGTCAGCGGTAACAAGATTTTTTTTCTTTAAAAGTGACTTCACAAATTTCACTTGTTGCGCGTTGCCATTTTTTAAAACATGCAACAGTGGCAATGTGAGTTTGTTTTCTTGAATGTCAGCACCAACGGGCTTTCCGATATCTCCTCCAAAGCCGAGATCCAATAGATCATCTTTGATTTGAAAGGCGATACCAATGGCCACTCCCATGTCGTACAATTGTTTTTGAATGTCTTCTGATACGTTGGAAGCCGCGCCTCCCATTTGACAACAGGCGGCAATGAGAGAAGCTGTTTTTTGTTGGATGATTTGGTAATACACCGATTCATCCACATTCATCTTCCTGGATTTTTCTTGTTGCAGCAATTCGCCTTCACTCATTTGTTGAACGGCCGTTGCCACAATTTTGAGCAGGTCAAAGGTGTTGTGTTGACAGCTGATGAGCAAACCTTTGGAGAGCAGATAATCACCAAAAAGGACGGCAATTTTATTTTTCCAAAGCGCGTTTACAGAAAAGAAACCACGACGGGTCATGGCTTCGTCTACAACGTCGTCATGCACCAAACTAGCGGTATGCAGCAGTTCTATGAGAGAAGCGGCAACAAAGGTTTTCTCCGTGGGTTCACTGAAAAGTTTTGCCGAAAGAAAGACCAACATGGGTCGCATTTGTTTCCCTTTTCTCTTGATGATGTAATGGGAGATGCGATCCAAGAGGTTGTGATCACTTTTTAAGCTGTTGGCAAAGAAAGTTTCGAAATCACGCATCTCTTGCGCAATGGGCGCTTGAATATGTTGAAGCGTGATAGCAGTACTCATGGCACAAATGTAATCAGACTTAGTGCGTGCAAGACACGCGATTTCCCGGAAGTTTTTGAATGATTCCAGAAATTTCCAATTCAAACAAAGCTGCGGCAAAATGGGAGGAGGAAAGTCCGCACAGGATTTGTAGCTCATCTACGTGCAACTCCCGGTATTGGCGGAGTGTGCGCACAATGTTGTCTCCGTTTTCTGACAATTGTGGGGGTTCAAATTCAATTTCGAGTTGTTGTTTGATGCCCAATTCTTTGAGTAGATCGGGGATGTCGGAGATCAACGCGGCAATGTTTTGTTGAATGAGGTAATTGCATCCTTCACTTTTTGAGTCGGATATTTTTCCGGGCAATGCAAAAATGTCGCGGTTGTAGGCTTGGGCAAATTGTGCGGTGATCATGCTGCCGCCATTGCGCATGGACTCAATAACAAGCGTTGCATCCGCCAGCCCCGCAATGAGTCTGTTGCGCATCGGAAATCGTTCTTTGTCTGCAAAGATGCCTGGGCAATATTCCGAAATCAATCCACCATTTTTCTTGATGTCATTGGCCATTCCCCGGTGCAGTGCAGGATAGATGGTGTGCAGACCGTGCGCCAAGCAGGCAACGTTGTTGATGCCCAATTCATTGCAGGTTTGGTGGGCGGTTTCATCAATACCGTAGGCCAATCCAGAGACAATGGTGACGGGATGGGATTGTATGGCTTGCAGAAAATCCTTAACAAATTGCACCCCATACGGCGTGGTGAAACGCGAGCCGACAATGGAAAAAACAAAGGGCGAAAACTGAAGCGGTTTTCCTTGGGTGTACAACACAATGGGCGCATCCTCGCAGTTCCTTAGTCGATGGGGATATTGGGCATCTTGTATGAAAGTAATTTCAATATGAAGACGTTGACAGTCTTGGATGACCTTGTCCGCCTGCGCCATAATCTCCGCGCCATGCAAGGCTTGGTAGATGGACTTGTTGAAGAAGCTCAGTGATTGAAAGTCCTGAATGGGCGCTCGGAACACCTCCATGGGGTCTTGGAAAAGCGAGATCAATTCACGGGTTCTTTTTGGACCCAGACCGGGAATTAAAGAAAGTGCAACTTGTTGTCTTAAAAGTAAATCATCCATTTCGCAAAAATGCGAGAGGAAAAGGCGGTGAATACCGCATAAATTATAGGAATATCCTATATTTTATTTGTTCTCGATGATGTATTGTTCAATCGCAGCGCTCATACTGGGCGACTTGGGATTGGGCGCCATGATGTTGATTTTCAACTTGGCTTCAGTAGCAGCATCGGCAGTGGTCTTGCCAAATACAGCGATGCGTGTACTGTTTTGTTTGAACTTGGGGAAGTTTTTAAAAAGTGATTCGATATCTGACGGAGAGAAGAACACGAGCATGTCGTATTTCACGTCAGCCAGGTCACTTAAATCACTGCAAACGGTTTTGAACATCGTTGCTCTGGAATAAGAAAATCCTTCTTTTTCCAAAGTGTTGGGGATGTTTTGATTCAGAAGGTCAGAGCAAGGAAGGAGAAGCTTGTCACTTTTGTGTTTCTGAATAATTTCCAGTAAGGCTTGTAGCGTTCCTGTTCCGTAGAAAATCTTGCGCTTTCTGAAAAGGATGTATTTCTGTAGGTAAAAGGCGATGGCCTCAGACATACAGAAGTACTTCATTTCATTGGGAATGGTGATGCGCATTTCCTTGGCCATTCTGAAATAATGGTCCACAGCATTGCGGCTTGTGAATATCACGCCAGGGTGCTCCAGGATATCAATACGTTGTTGGCGAAAGTCAATGGCAGCAATTCCTTCAACGTGAATAAAAGGACGGTAATCAATTTTGATTTTGTACTTTTTGGCAAGCTCATAGTAGGGATTTTTTTCATTCCCTGGATCTTGCTGCGTAATCAGAATTGATTTTACTTTCTCTGCCATTTTCAAAAACAATATGAAAAATTAAGCTTGTGCGATTTTGGTGATCCAAACGATTCCCATCCACACAGGTAAAATTTCAAGAGTGCAAATGTAAAAAAAGATATAGAACAATGGAACGTTATTCGTAAAAGCCGTCCAAGCGCCTTTCAGAATTCGCCAAATGATGAGCAAGGTCATCAATATACCCAATGCTCCAATGAACCAAGGGGCCCATCCGCGGTCAGTAATGGACAGCAATACCACAAAGGGTAGGGCAGATATGGCCAGTAAGCGATTGAGGGCAAAGGTTCTGTAACGGTATTCCGTTAGGGTGAAGTCGCCATCCGCTAGCCATTTAACGGCATAGATGGCCAGCCACTTAATGCCGTACATTACCAAAATACCACCAAAGCAAATCAAGAAGAACAACCACGAAGCAAAGGGTTGAGGAAAATACACTTGATAGGCCAAATCCACAAACAGACCTAGAACAGCAGCATGCTGAAACGTAAGGTATACGTGGGTTCTAGGCAGAATATTTTCTTCACGCATCAATTGGCGCATGAAAATATCGCTTCTAAAAGCTTTAAAAATATTCCGAATTTTGGTTGGGTAAACCGTGTTGAAATAGGCTATAAAAGACAACGACAAAACGAAAAGAAGCACCATCCAATCTTGGAGGAGGTTTTCTTCAGGTCGCAATGTTGGCGTCAATAAAAAAGTCATCGATTAACGAATCATCTTTAAAAATCCAATCTCTGTTGAGTTAAGGTGTCTGTAGCGTCCTCTTGGCAAGTCTTTCTTGGTCAAACCTGCGTACATCACACGGTCCAATTTCTTGACGCGGTAACCCATGGTTTCAAACATGCGGCGTACGATCTTGTTCTTGCTGCTGTGAATGCGAAGGCCCACTTGCTTTTTGTCTTCACTGCCTTCTACATATGCCACCTGCTCTACTTTCACAAAGCCATCTTCCAACTTCACGCCTTCCAACATTTGTTTCATATCGGCTTGAGAGATTTTCTCAGAAAGCTCGACATGGTACAACTGGGCAAATTCATTTTTAGGCGTTGTCAAACGCTTGGCCATGTCCCCATCGTTGGTGAACAACAAAAGACCAGTGGCTTCTTTGTCCATTCTTCCAACAGGATAGATTCTTTCAGAGCAAGCAGAATGAACCAAGCTCATTACGGTTTCTCTACCCTTCTCATCTTCGTCACTGGTCAAGAAACCTTTGGGTTTGTTGAGAAGGACATAACGGAATTGCTCTGGACGAATCACGCGATCATCGTATTTCACCACGTCTTTTTGTGGATCAATCTTCTCACCCAGTTCGGTAATCACTTTTCCGTTAACTGAAATCAATCCCAGCGCAATAAGCTCGTCTGCATCTCTGCGAGAGGCAATTCCTGCTTGAGACAAATATTTGTTGATGCGCACCAAACCATCTCTTTCTGTTCTAGAAATAAAGGCTTTTTTAGGTGTGAAATCTGTATCTAAATCTTTGGAACTTTTTCTAAATCGCGGTTTTTGATCCACTTCTTCTTTGTCCCATTTCTTTTTTCTAGGTCCCACTCCAGGTCCTTTAGAAAAGGGTTTTTTGCCAAAAGGCTTGTCTCCTCTTGGTGTGAAGCCTTCTGTTCTTTCACCCGATCTTTCACCACGAGGTTTGAAACCTTCTTTTCTTTCTGTGCGCGTGCTTCCGCCTTCTGTTCTGGGTTTGAAACCTTCCTTTCTTGGACCACGAGCCCCACCTTCTGTTCTGGGTTTAAATTCTCTTTTGGGCGCAGATTTTTGATCGCGCGATTCCGATTTTTCAGGGCGAGATTTTCCTACACGAAGACCACTGGTGGATTTTCCACCACGCTCTTCTTTGTCTCCACCTCTGGATCTTCCTTTACTTACTGTTGGACGACCCCCTTTTCTCTCTCCACCTTTATCTGAATCACGTTTTTGAAACTTTGCCATATCGTTGTTTTTGGCAAAATTAGTGAATCTAGAGCGAGCGAGCGGATATTAGCGTGGGATAAAAGTAAGATTCGATGTGTGAGATTCTCATTTGTGGACCCTCCCCAAAGATGGTGATGAGGTCAAATCGGGGTTCTTTCATGATGTTGTAGCGGACAATGTAGGCATGTGCGCTTTTCATAATGCGCAGCTTTTGTTGTGATAAAACAATTTTATCGGCAGGAATCTCAAAGCCATTTCTGGTTTTTACTTCAACAAAAACAATGTTGTCTCCTTTTTCAACGATGAGGTCAATTTCATATTTGCCCAATCGCCAATTTTGTTCGCGAATGTGATATCCGTTATCTTTTAGGAATTGTGCGGCCTGATATTCGCCGTTTTTTCCGATTTCTGTAGTGGGTGTTTGCATAAGTGTATTTTATTTGCACGAAACTAAAATTGGTCCATGAAAAACCTTATTCTATTTTGCCTATATCTTATGCCGTTTTATGCGATGTCTCAAACGACGGAGCCGGTGGTTAAGAATGGCAGAGAGTCCTATATTTATTGGGGTTATCACCGCAATTTCTACGCACCGTCTGATATTCATTTTAAGAGTGATCGATATGATTTCACATTGGTGGATGCCAAGGCCAATGACATGCCAGCGGATATTGAGCAGTATTTTAGAATAAAACAATTTTCTGTTCCTCAGTTCAATTTTAGAATGGGCACGGAGTTAAAGAACAACTGGTTTTTGTCGTTGGGGTATGATCACCACAAGTACCGTTTGACACAAACGCAGAACATGAAGATTGAAGGGAATATTGATCCTTCTAGCTTGACCTATTACAACCCAGATCCTGCTGATGGCAGTGCTTATGTGGGTCAATTCGATTCAGGTGATACCTTATTGTACAAGCGCTCCTTCATGGATTTTCACCACAGCAATGGGATGAATTATATCCGCGTGCAATTGGAAAAGCGCGGTACCGTTTTGCAATTGCCAAAGTTAAAGTCGCGCATTGACTTGTATGGAGGCATAGGAACAGGAGCGGTGATTTGTTGGACGGATTACACCTTTATGCGCCAACGTTACTTGAACAACTTGCATTTTAGTGGCATTGGAATCAGTGCTGTTTATGGTGCTCGATTTGTTTTTAATGATTGTTTTTTTGTACAACATGGGTTTCAAAATGGCATCAATTATTTGTTTGACATTCAATTGGAGAAACATGCTGCGGGCAATGGCATCAATGATGGCAATGCCCGGGCATCACAGAACATTCACTACTTTGAGCGCGGTGTTCAAGTAGGGTATGTATTTCGAGTGGGCAAGAACAAAGAGCCCAAGAAGAAATTTACAAGCACCATCAATCCTTCGTTTTAATGAACTATCCCTTTCACT
Organism: Flavobacteriales bacterium; assembly: GCA_947460525.1. GTDB lineage: Bacteria > Bacteroidota > Bacteroidia > Flavobacteriales_D > Sanyastnellaceae > CAMCTV01. The sequence goes on along the minus strand of CANHIV010000026.1, from coordinate 152 downwards.
ACCCCATGCCTGGATCTCGCTGGAAACATTACAAAGGCGGCATTTACGAAGTAATTACTTTGGCCAACCACAGTGAAACCCAAGAGCCTATGGTGATTTACAAGAGCATTCCTTTTGGAAGCGTTTACGCAAGGCCTTTATCCATGTGGCAT
>CANHIV010000025.1 GCA_947460525.1 Flavobacteriales bacterium | reverse complement strand
CAAAAAAGCTTACGACTTGTATGTGCGTGGCAATGGAGAAAAAGTCTCCAGCGCGCATGAAGCGATACAGAAAAGCTACGCGCAAAAAATCACAGATGAATTCATTGAACCGTTCACCATTACTGGCATTGACGGTAAAATAGAAGTAGGCGACACCGTTATTTGCTTCAATTTCAGAACGGATCGATGCAGAGAAATTACCCAAGTTTTAAGTCAAGAAAATTTCCCTTCATTTGACATGAGCCTTATTCCGCAGTTGCATTATGTTACCATGACGCAGTACGATGAAAGTTTCGAAAATGTAAATATCGTCTATGAAAAAGACAATTTGGAAAGCACCCTCGGCGAGGTAATTTCCAATGCAGGCAAAACACAATTGCGCATGGCGGAAACAGAAAAATATCCGCATGTCACGTTCTTTTTCAGTGGAGGCCGAGAAGCACAATTTGAAGGAGAATTTCGCGAAATGGCAGCTTCTCCCAAAGTGGCCACTTATGATTTGCAGCCTGAGATGAGCGCACCCGAACTTAAAGACAAGGTCATCGAATTCATGTCAGAAAAAGCGCCGGACTTCATTTGTCTCAACTTTGCCAATCCCGATATGGTAGGTCATACTGGCGTTTTTTCGGCTATTGTTAAAGCAGTTGAAACCGTTGATCATTGCTTGGAAGCTGTTGTCAAAAAAGGACTTTCCTTGGATTATCAATTTGTCATCATTGCGGATCATGGCAATGCAGACAAAGCTTTCAATGAAGATGGAAGTCCCAATACCGCACACACCACCAATCCTGTTCCTGTATGGATCATTGGTGAAGGTGTGGGTTCCGTAAAAGATGGAATTCTAGCAGATGTTGCACCAACAATTTTGGACTTGATGCAAATAGAAAAGCCGGAACTCATGTCCGGCCTTTCATTGATCAAAAGATAATTTCTATCTAAATATTTCTACTGTGCCTTTGAAGAATTCTTCTTTGGCTTTGCGTTTCAACATGAACACATAATAGTAGGTTCCTTCCGCTAAATCTCTAGGATTCCAGCTGTTGTCATAGTTCTCATTTTCATAGACCAAAGTCCCCCAACGGTTATACACTTTTAAAGTCGAACCTGGGAAACGCAACATTCCTTTGCTGTCCACCAATCCTTGTATCCACAAGCTATTGTTCCCTTTGGGATCACCATTGTTTTGATTAGGATCATTGGTATAAACATCGGTTGGATCATACGCCTCATCTGGAGTGATGATATTGGGTATAATGATGTCGCAGATTTGTGGAATGTACACAAAGCTAGCGGTGTCATCGTATCCGCAGGTTGTCTCCGTTAAAACACAATGGTAAGTCTCTGGATAAACAGAATTCAACACCAAATAATTGGTAGTAGAAGGCATATTCACCTCTATTCCTTGCGCTACATCATAATAATACCATTCGTAAGAAAAAGTAGAATTGATGGGCAAAGTCAAAGTATCAGGATCACCGAAGCAAATCAATGAATCCACAGTAATGCCATAAGCAGGGGGCGGATTGGGCGTAACAATATGGAAACTTGCAGAATCTGTAATACCACAATAATCACGAACAGTCACCCAGTATTCACCGGCTGTGATTGGATTGGCAGTGCTGTGACTCAAGTTTTGAGTAGGGCCCGTTCCGATAACTGTTCCATCAGGATTCTCCCAAGCATAAGTGTAGTTGGGCACACCGTTGGATACAAGAGATGAAGCATTGACACTTTCAGGCACACCGTAGCACATCGCGAAATCATTGATCGTACCCAATTGAACAGGGTTGTAATCCACCAATAACAATGTGGCCACTGCAGTATCAATTTCCATTACACCATTCACCAAGTGATCGTAAATGAAGCTAACAGTAATCGTTTCAACACCAGAGGTGATGCCACTGTAGGTGATTGTTGAATCTGTCTCGGCTTGCTGATCTACCAAAGCGTTGATGAACAAAGTATCGGGCGTATTGGGATACAAAATAATTTGCGTCATTCCGCCGGTGGTGTAATCCGTTCCATAAGTAGCAGAACCTCCATAAACAATTTGAATGGTATCAGGATCTATAGAACAAGCGGGAGGATTGATAATGAAAGAACCATCATAACAACTCTCCCCTTCCAATATAGCGTTGGATGGAAAGTTAGGGATGGGGCTAATTCCAGGAGCGGATACAGAAAGCGGAGTAATCAAATTGGTACCCACATTGAATGAACCCGCTTCCAAACAAACAAAGGATTGCAAACTTTGGTCACCACAATCCGCAATGGCCAAGCGAATATGATAAGTTGAACCACATTGCAAAGGGTGTTCAGCCACCAATGAAGCTGTGTATCCATTTGAAGATATGTCTGTATTTGCTGGATTGTCGATGTAGTAAGTAGGGTTCAACACATTGTTTACAGAACTAATGGTAATGGGCAGCGGAGGATTGGAGTTGGGAACAGAAGCAATGTTAACTGCTCCTCCTGGGAATCCAACAGGAGATGCATAAGGGCCTGTGATTCCAGGACCAGAAAGGAAAAATGCAAATACGTCATTGTACTGCGAGTTCACAAAAGTGAGGTACTCATCAGAACCAAAAATGTAATTGAAATTCAATGTATTTCCAGTAGCTACGAAATCAAATTCCAACATAGCAACATTGTGAACACCGGTAATGGTAAATGTTTGTCCGATCATTGGCGGCACCGACTGTGCAACAGATAACAAATCAGGTTGCGTGGCAATATCTGGTGTAATGGTTCCAATGACACCATTGGGATCCAATGTCACCGCATCATCCGTACAAATCACAACCCCTTCTGGAATTGCAAAATTAGATGGTGCTCCAAGGCCTGTCAACTGACCCAATTGGATCGCATTGCCTGTAAATTGCGCATTGAAATAGGTTACGCCAGGTCCCAACAAATACTGCACAGCTTGGTCAGCTGTCATATTATTGGTTACTGCAATTTGTCCAAATGATGTTGTTGCCGCTAACACCAAACCACTCAATAAACCTTTCACAAATCTCATATTCATCGTGATATAAAAAATTACTTTTCTTACTTTTCTTATTCGGCCAAAGCCCTATTTCCACTTCATCCCTTTCAATCGGGCTAAAGCCCGATCCCAACTTCATCCCTTCATCCCTTCATCCCTTCATCCCTTCATCCCTTCATCCCTTCATCCCCTCATCCCTTCATCCCTTCATCCCCTCATCCCCTCTTAACCTTTTTACGGAATAATAGATGGTAAATATAATCCAAAAGTTGCCTCAATGTTTTAATTTCGCCTCATGTCGAGTCTAATCAAAATTGAGGGTCTTACCAAGCGATACGTGGTGGGAGAAGAAGAGGTGAATGCCCTTAATGGCGTAGCGCTTAACATTGAGAAAAATCAGTACGTTGCATTGATGGGGCCTTCAGGTTCTGGAAAGTCAACTTTGATGAATATTTTGGGTTGTTTGGACCGCCCAACTACCGGTGAATACTACCTCAATGGTCCTAACGTGGCCACATTAGATGACAACGAGTTGGCGGCTATTCGCAACAAGGAGATTGGTTTCGTTTTCCAGACTTTCAATTTGTTGCCCAAATACACTGCCTTAGAAAACGTTGCACTCCCGCTGGTATATGCCGGATGGTCAGAAGAAAAAAGATTGGCCCGAGCCAAGCAAGTGCTCGAGCAAGTAGGTCTTGGCAATCGCATGATGCACAAGCCCAATGAGCTTTCCGGAGGTCAACGCCAACGCGTTGCCGTAGCAAGGGCTTTGGTGAATCACCCCTCCATCATTCTCGCCGATGAACCCACGGGTAACCTGGATTCAAAAACATCACATGAAATCATGAAGTTGTTTCAAGATATTCATGATGCCGGAAATACCATCATCATTGTAACGCATGAGGAGGACATTGCCGCCTTTGCACACAGGATCATTCGCATGCGCGATGGTGTGGTTGAATCTGAAAAAACCCATACACCAATTCATTTGTAATTGATTAACTTTGGCGCTTCAGCTATAGAGATATGAAGCGCACAGAAATCAAACAAATTTTATCCAACCCTGCAATTGGCAGTCAAGTCGTTGTCAAAGGTTGGGTGAGAACTTTTCGCAATGATCAGTTCATCGCACTCAATGATGGGTCTACAATCAACAACCTTCAGGTTGTCGTAAATACCACCGATTTTAATGAAAACGATTTAAAGCGACTTTATACTGGAACTTGTATTTCCATAGAAGGTACTATCGCGGAGAGTTTGGGTAAAGGTCAGAATGTAGAGATCATTGCTACAGGACTTGAAATTTTGGGTGACTGTGACCCCAATGATTTCCCGATACAAATGAAAAAAACCTCATTGGAGTTTTTGCGAGAAAAAGCCCATTTGCGTTTTAGAACCAACACCTTTGGTGCTGTGTTCCGTCTGCGCCATCATTTGGCATTTGCGGTTCATCAATTCTTCAATGACAAAGGTTTCTTTTACCTGCACTCCCCTATTATCACGGGTAGTGATGCTGAAGGCGCCGGAGAGATGTTCAAGGTTACCACTTTGGACTTGAACAACATCCCCAAAGACGAGCAAGGACAAATTGACCACAGCCAAGACTTTTTTGGAAAATCTTCCAACCTCACGGTTTCGGGTCAATTGGAGGCCGAGTTGGCAGCCTTGGCCCTTGGAAAAGTGTACACCTTTGGCCCAACTTTTCGTGCTGAGAATTCCAACACCTCACGTCACTTGGCGGAGTTCTGGATGATCGAACCCGAAGTTGCCTTTAATGACATCGTGGACAACATGGATTTGGCCGAAGAGTTTTTGCAATATTGTTTGAAATATGTTTTGGATCATGCGATAGAAGATTTGACCTTCCTGCAAGATCGCGAAGCGCAAGAAGACAAAACCAAACCCATGGACGAAAGGCAAACGATGCCTTTGATTGATCGTTTGAAGTTTGTGGTTGACAATCCTTTTGAGCGCATCACCTATACCGAGGCCATTGATATTTTGATGAACTCCAATCATTACAAAAAGAAGAAATTCAAATACGACGTTTCATGGGGGATTGATTTGCAGAGTGAGCACGAGCGTTATTTGGTAGAGAAGCATTTCCAAAAACCCGTTATCATCACCGGCTATCCAGCCGCCATCAAGGCATTTTACATGCGATTGAACGAAGATGGAAAGACGGTCGCGGCCATGGATATTTTGGTACCTGGGATTGGAGAGATCATTGGCGGTTCACAACGTGAAGAGCGCTATGATGTATTGAAAGAAAAATGTGCACAATTCAATATTCCAGAAGATCACATATGGTGGTATTTGGAAACAAGAAAATTTGGAACATGTCCCCACGCAGGATTTGGATTGGGCTTTGAGCGTATGGTTATGTATGCCACAGGCATGAGCAATATCCGTGATGTCATACCTTTCCCACGTACGCCCTTGAATGCAGAATTTTAAAAGAGGCCGCAAGGCCTTTTTTTATTTGGCACCCACAAAATGGTTTACACTATATTGCATTTAAATAAAACCCACCTAATTATTCATTTATGAAAAAATCAACTTTGACGTTAGCGTCATGGGTAATTGCCACCCTATTATTTACATTCACTTCATGTTCCAAATATGAGGAAGGACCTGGATTTAGTTTAAGAACCAAGAAGCAGAGAGTAGTTGCTGAGTGGAAAGCCACGAGTTTTACAATCAATGGACAAAACGGATTGAATTCTAGCACAGCTGGCGTTTTGGATTGTTTTTCAGGAGATCAGTTCAGCTACAACATCACCGGAACCATGGACATCAAATGGACTTTTGAGAAAGACGGAAAAAGTACCGTTGTGGTGAATAGTGACTACAACACCTTGGATTTTGAAAACTCCATGTTGAACTGCACCGCCATTTATATGGATGATGCCTATAGCAACACCGAAAACACAACGTGGGAATTTTCGTCAGACAAAAAGAACATCGAGATCACGTATGATGATGGCTCCAAAGAAACTTGGGAAATCATTGAATTGAGAGAAGAAGAAATGAAATTGAAAATGACTGACGGTGTTGATGACTATCAAATCACATTGGAGAAAATTTAATTGCTGCTGTTGAATAAAAAAGCCGAAGGAAACTTCGGCTTTTTTTTGATCAAAACTTCAGATGAATTTTACATCGACTAATTGCTAATCAATCATTCCCCCACCACCAATCTCAATCGCTCCTCTCCTACCATCACCATATACACCCCTGATGCCAATTGACCATAATCAATCTCAACAGCATTGCCATTAAGAACAACATGATTCTTGTAAACGATCTTACCGGTGATGTCGGTCATCGTCAATAGCTTTGATTCCTCTGACACTTCCCCGTTGTAACCCAAAGTAAAATAACCCCCAGTTGTTGGGTTGGGAAAAATTGAGAACTGGTTGGTTCCTGAATCCTGCAAAGCAAACTCATTCGGTATTGAACTTGGTTCCAAAATCATACCCGCATTACCTACTTTCATACAATGCGCTATGCCCCAGTTTCCTATCTGTCCATTGGCATGAATGGGCCTGATGCGCACGCTGTAAGTCTTGCCTGAAGATACACCAGGAATATTATTGATAAAGAAAACACTGGTATTCATTCCTCCCAGCACAGTTATTGGAGGTTGCGGATTGGGCAATTGCTGGGTGAACTCCCATTCGTAACGTTTTGCTCCACAAACCGAACGATTGATTGAGATTGAAGCAGAAATGGATTTTGTTACCGGACAACGATCTGATGGGCGCAATGTCACAGATGATTCGGGGTTCATCGTAACCGTGCACGTATTGGTAGCATTTGCCAAAATTGATACATAGTTATTCGATGCATCCGGAACACTGTACACCACTGGAACTTCAATCGTATATGTTCTAGGTGAAGTAGACATATTTGCAGGACAAACGTTCCCTACTCTTGGAATCACAGAAAGTCCACTTCCCGTTTCATAGGTCCAAGGTGTGATATTTAAATCTTGATTGTCTTCTTCTCCCGAAAGAACATGAAAAATGTAATTGGTGGCATTTCCTCTGTATTGCGCTTTGAAACTTGTGCAAACATTGGGATAAATACCTGAATTGTTTGTGTAATAATGATCACAAGAACTTCCTGTAAAGTGATTAAAACAAATCTTAGCACTAGGGTTCATTGTTCCACTGATATTATGAACAGCAACATAGTACATCTGACCTGGGACCAAATCATCTGTGATTAAAATTTGATTTCCCGTCGCTCCAGTTGATGAGACATAAGATTCGTGTTCGGTTTCAATCCATTGGAGACAACCATTTCCTACCTGATATAACCTAATTTCATTGTCGCCTAGAGCTGCGGATAAACTGGCCCTGAAAGTATTAAATTGGGCGGTGAATTTGTACCATAAGTCATTTCCAGACCCTGGGATTATAGGAGAATCACTACCGAAATTAAGATTGGCCGATTTCAATGCAGATCCGTTGCAAGAGGGATATTGGGCCGTTACAAAAAGTGAAGCATTGATACTTCCCATACCTAAACCTTCGTCGATTTGTCCATTACAATTATCATCCACGTTATTACAAATCTCTATTTGAGGCATCAAGCAAGACCCGTCATCCGTATTGGCAGAAGACAAATAATTACATGCTACAGGATCAATACATCCCAATATTATTGGCACGCAGCTACCATTATCAGTATTTGCCGCTGGATTAAAGTTAAAGGCAGTAGAATCTAGACAGCCCAATACTATGGGTAAACATGATCCATCATCAACAGTTGCTGTAGGGTTAAAATTATATGCCGTTTGATCTGTACAACCACTAACTGCACATGGAGCGTCCATGCCATCACAATTTTCGTCTATGCCGTTTTCACAGATTTCAGGTACAAAAGGATTGATAATTGGATCTTGATCATTGCAATCTCCAGAAGAAACAGCATAACCGATGAGTTGATAGCACGAACTAGAATCAATACCGGTTCCCACTCCGTCAAAATCCTGATCCAAATAATAAACAACAGGTGGGGTCGGAATAAAACTCAATGTATCACTAATCACCGTGTCCGCTAGATTCCAAATTTCAACCCAATAACTGCCTTGATCTTGCTGCGTAACATTGGGAATAATCAAAATCGAAGAATTTGAATTGGTTATTTCAGCACCATCCTTGAACCACTTAAATCCAATATCACTTCCAGAGGCACTCACCGAAATTATAGCATCTCCAGAAATACAAGCGGCGATGCTTTGCGGTTGCACTAAAATATTGGGCAGATAATATGCAGGCGTAATATTTACTACTTGACTCACT
>CANHIV010000024.1 GCA_947460525.1 Flavobacteriales bacterium | reverse complement strand
TATGGGTTATGGGTTATGGGTTATCGGTTATGGGTTATCGGTTATGGGTTATCGGTTATGGGTTATGGGTTATGGGTTATCGGTTATCGGTTATGGATGATGAGTTATCGGTTTTATAACAACAACTCAAAACCGTAAACCCAAAACCCTAAGCTCCAAACCATAAACCCAAAACCCTAAGCCCCAAACTATAAACCCCAAACCCTAAGCCCCAAACCATAAACCCAAAACCGAAAACCCCAAACCGTAAACCCTAAGCCCAAAACCGTAAACCCAAAAAGTGCTCTACTCAATGTGGGTTTTAAGTTTTTGTTTGAACACGAATAATTGTTTGCAAATTGATTCGTATCGATTGTATAACTCTTGTAATTCCTCATCTTCGGAATCCAACAATCCTTGGATAATTGACAATGCTGCTTGTGTCTCATTTGCAGATGCATAGGCTATATCTAAAAAACGAACTTTTTCTTTCAGTGAATCTCGTGAATATCCCTCAGCTATATTCAATATAACAGATACCGCTGCCCTTCTCGTTTGATCCATTAAGGATCGATCAATGATTGGACTTGGCTTAATCTTTTTATAAACGACCAAATTGGCTTGAAAAGCGCATTGCCAAACTCGTAATTTCCTGTAGCTCATTTTTTCGTTAAAAATCAATGAAAAGAAGCAAATACAAGTTGCATAAATTATATGGTTTCCCTATATTTTATGGGCATTGCTCAAAACTGAAAGCCCTTACCACATACCCCCAAACCCCTTACCCAAAACCCAAAACGGCAGTTCCGGAAACACTTTTAACACTTTTTCGTTTCCATTGGGCATTTGAGGTGTATATTCGCGGCGCTAAATTCTAGCAATGCCAACAAGCGAAAGGAAAAATATCATTCTACAAAATGCCTTGAATGTCTTCATGAAAAAGGGCATTAAATGCATGAGCATGGATGATATGGCCAAAGAATTGGGCATTTCCAAGAAGACCCTCTATCTCTTCGTTAACGACAAGGAAGATTTGGTCAATCAAGCAACAGATGTGTTTTGCATCAAAGAAGATGAAGCCATCGAAGAAATCACTTCTCAAAACTTGAATGCCATCGAGGAAAGCCTGGCCATAAAAAAATGGGTTTTATCTGTAACACATGGAATCCACCCTTCAGTTGGCTATGACTTGGAAAAATACCATCCCAATGTTTCCAAGAAAATGCAGGCCAATCGCGCCAAGAATGTATACAAAACCATCTATGATAATATCATAAAAGGACAAAAAGAAGGCTTGTACAGGCAAGATTTAAATCCTGAAATCATCACAAAAATCTACATCGGAAGGATGGAGATATTCTTTGATGAGAGCCTCTTTCCTAGCTCCAAATACTTGATCTCTGATCTTTATTTAGAGGCATTTGAATACCACATTAGAGGAATCGCCAGTGACAAAGGAATGGCTTTGCTTGAATCCGCTATTGAAAAAAATAAATCACCGAAATCCAGTTTCCATGAAAAATAAATACCTACTGTTTTATCTCGCAATGTTCGTTGCGTCCACAATCATTGGACAGCAAAGAATGACCCTTGTGCAAGCGCAGCAATACGCTGTAAAAAACGCAAATAGCGTTACGCAAGCCACTTTCGATGCAGAACTCGCATCCATTCAAACCAAACAAATCCTGGCGATTGGTTTGCCTCAGGTGAATGGATCCGTGCAGTTTCAGAACTTTTTAAGTCTACCCACCTCGGTTATCCCTGGCGCCATTTTCGGGCAGCCCGGACAAGACGTGAAAGTTCAATTTGGTGTGCCGTACCAAATGAACGCGGGCTTGAGCGCATCACAAATTCTATTTGATGGAAGTTGGCTTGTGGGCCTACAAGCTTCTAAAGCCTATTTGGAGCTGTCTCAATTGCAAATCAAACGCAGTGAAATTGAAATCAAACACCAAGTGGCCCAATCTTATCATTTGGCAATGATTGCAAAGGAGACCATCCAATTGCTTGAAGCTGGAAAATTGTTGATTCAAAAAACTTTATCGGAAAGTCAAGCCTTGTTCAAAGAAGGTTTCATCGAAGAACAAAATATTGACCAATTGCAACTGACATTAAATGACTGGAATGCCCGCATCAATGTGGCATTGGCGCAAGAGCAATTGACATTGGATCTTTTAAAATTCAACATGGGAATGCCCATAGCCAGCACGATTGAGCTAGAAGACAATACCAGTGTTTTGTCTGCCAATATTAGCGATGCATTGCTCAGTGAAAAGTTTGCAGCAGAAGGGAACATTGAAGTTCAAATCATGAACAAAGCTTTGGGACTTCAGAATCTAAATGTCAAAGCCAAGCAAGCGGCGGCATTGCCCAACTTTGCTGCCTTTTACAATTACCAAAAGCAGGCATTGAGAAGAGAATTCAATTTTGCAGACAGCAACCAAGATTGGTTTCCAATGCAACTTTGGGGCGTTCAGATGAATGTCCCTATTTTCTCTGGTGGTGGTCGTTACCAAAACATTCAAAAAGCAAAAGTAGAAGTGGCCAAGATGAGTGCCAATGCCAAGCTTGTGCGCGAAGGCGCTTTGCTTGCCTACAACAGCGCTCGCACCAACTTCATGTCCGCTTTGTCCAATGTAAACACGAACAAAGCAAGCATGGAACTTGCTGAAAAAATATTTGTAAAAACCAATCAGAAATACAAAGAAGGATTGGCCACAAGTTTTGAATTAAGTCAAGCCAATAACCAAGTATTGCAATCACAAGGGAGTTACGTTCAATCCCTACTTCAACTTTTGAACGCAAAAGATCAACTTCAAAAAGCACTCAATCAATAAAGTCATGAATAACAAAATCAAGGTTTTCTTAACCGCTTGTGGAATCGCCATTTTATCGGCATGTGGAAATTCTGATCCAGCAGCTCAATTGGAAAAACTAAAAGCACAGCGTGCTGAACTCGATGCCAAAATCACAGAATTGGAAGCCCAAGTCAATGCCAATTCACCTGTAGAAGTGCGCGCAAAAGAAGTATTGGTTACTACTGTTGCTCCGCAAGAATTCAAACATTACATCGACGTTCAAGGTGTTGTGGATGCTGAATCACAAGCTGCTATTCAACCTCAAATGCCTGGTGTTATCACTAAAATATATGTTAGTGAAGGACAATCTGTCTCCAAAGGTCAAATTCTTGGAGAAGTAGACAACAGCGTCATGACAGCGCAAATCAATGCTTTGCAACCCCAATTGACCATGGCCATTGATGTATTCAACCGTCAAAAGAGATTGTGGGATCAAAAGATTGGTTCTGAACTTCAGTTCCTTCAGGCCAAGACAACCAAAGAGGCTTTAGAAAAGCAAGTAGCTGCGGTACAAGAACAAATCAACCTAACCAAATTGGTTGCGCCTATTAGCGGTGTAATCGATCACATTGGAGCCAAGATTGGACAATACAGCGCACCTGGCATGCCTGATCCTGCTTTCAGAATCATCAACAATAGCAAAATGAAAGTGAAAGCTGAGTTTGCTGAAGGTTATGCGAGCACGGTTAAAAATGGAGATGAAACAGAACTTTATTTCCCAGACATCAACGAAAGAATTGCCGGTAAAACTTCATATGTCGCCAAGTTTATCAGTCCATTGACCCGCACATTTACTGTTGAGTCCGCCATTCAGGGTGATGGAGCAAAATATCGCCCCAACATGGTAGCTGTTTTAAAAGTTGTAGATTACAAAAATCCAACTGCGGTGATCTTACCTATCAACAGTTTGTTGAGCTCAGGAAATGAAACCTATGTTTACGTTGTTGCCAAAGAAAACAACAAGGAAGTAGCGAAAAAACGCGTGATCGTTTCTGGTAAAACCTATGACGGTTGGGCAGAAATCACCAGCGGCTTGCAAGCAGGTGATCGTGTTGTTACCACAGGACAATTCGAAATTGTTGAAGGGTCAGCCGTTAGCATTAAATAATATTGATCATGATAGAGAAATTCAAAGAATTCAAGCCTTCTAGCTGGGCAATAGACAACAAGACCACCATCTACTTGTTGACTATTTTCATTACGCTAGCGGGAATTATGTCGTACAGAAGTATTCCCAAAGAACAATTTCCCGACATTGTTATTCCCACTATTTATATCAGCACAGTCTATCCTGGAACATCCCCAGAAGACATGGAGAATTTGGTAACCAAGCATTTGGAAAAACAAATGAAGTCCATTGCTGGTGTTAAAAAAATATCCAGTAACTCCATTCAAGACTTTAGCAACGTGATTGTCGAATTCAACACCAACGTTGATGTTCCCATTGCCAAGCAAAAAGTTAAAGATGCGGTAGACAAGGCCAAGAAAGATTTGCCCAATAACCTACCCGCTGACCCCAATGTTGTTGAAGTGGAATTCTCTGAGATGCCCATTTTGTATGTCAACATAGCCGGGAATTACGCCTTGAGTGATTTAAAAAAATACGCTGAAGATCTTCAAGAAAAAATTGAAGGTTTGAAAGAAATCACACGCGTAGATATCGTAGGTGCATTGGATCGTGAAATTCAAATTGAACTGGACATTTACAAGATGCAGGCCTCCAAATTCACGATGGGTGACATCGAGCGCGCTGTGATGTATGAAAACATGACCATCTCTGGTGGCGGTGTTACGGTAGACAACATGAAGCGTTCTCTTTCTGTTAGCGGTGAATTCAAGAATGTAGACGAGGTGCGCAATTTGGTCGTGTCCTCTCAATCAGGCTCCAAAGTATACCTGAAGGATATTGCGGATGTAAGAGACGGCTTTAAGGAGCAAGAGAGTTACGGCCGTTTGGATAAAAAGAATGTAATCACCTTAAACGTGATCAAGCGTGGTGGTGAAAATTTGATTGATGCTTCGGATAAGATCAATGAGATTGTTGCAGAAATGCAAGCGGAAAAATTTCCAAAAGATTTGTCCGTTAAAATCACTGGAGACCAATCCAGAACTACGCGTGTAACTTTGCATGATTTGATCAACACGATTATCATCGGATTCATTTTGGTGACGATTATTTTGATGTTTTTCATGGGGGCTACCAATGCCATTTTTGTGGGACTATCGGTTCCATTATCCATGTTCATTGCCTTCTTGATTTTGCCGAGCATCGATTTTACAATGAACATGATTGTATTGTTCAGTTTCTTGCTCGGATTGGGGATTGTTGTGGATGATGCCATTGTTGTGGTTGAAAACACCCACCGAATTTTTGACAATGGTAAAGTGCCCATCAAAGAAGCTGCTAAACGTGCAGCAGGTGAAATTTTCCTTCCTGTTCTTTCCGGAACCGCTACTACCCTAGCCCCCTTTGTACCCTTGGCCTTTTGGGGAGGTGTGATTGGAAAATTCATGCATTATCTGCCCATTACTTTGATCATCACCCTTACCGCTTCATTGATTGTGGCCTATATCATCAATCCCGTTTTTGCGGTTGATTTTATGCATCCACATGAAGATCACAATGAAAGCAAACCCAAGTGGAACAGATCATTAAAAATTACAACCATTGTATTTCTTGCCATTGCATTGATCTTCTACATCAGCGGAAGTTTTGGAATGGGGAATTTTACCATCACACTTTACTTGGTGTATGCGCTTTACAAATTTGTATTGGAAGCCGCCATCAGAAACTTCCAAGAGAAGAAATGGCCCCGCGTACAAAATTTCTATGGTAGATTCTTAAGTTGGGCTTTACAAAGACAAAAATCCATTCTATTTGGAACTTTTGGATTGTTACTATTGTCTTTTATGGTAACCGCATTTAGAAGTCCAAAGGTTGTTTTCTTTCCAACTGCTGATCCGAATTTCGTTTATGTATATGCCACACTGCCCGTCGGTACCAGCGCTCATGCATCGGACAGCGTATCAAAAATTATCGAGGAAAAAGTGTATAAGGTAATTGGAGAAAATAATCCATTGGTAGAGAGCGTCATCACCAATGTGGCTATTGGTGCCAACGAAAGTCGTGAAGACCGTGCGCCCTACTCACACAAAGCCAAAGTGGGTATTGGGTTTGTTGAATTCGCCAAAAGAAATGGTCAATCCACTGTTGAGATTCTAGACAAAATTCGCGCTGAGGTAAAAGGTATTCCCGGTGTTCAAATTGCTGTCGACCAAGAGCAAAGCGGACCTCCAACTGCCAAGGCCATTAGCATTGAAATCAGTGGTGAAAAGTTTGAAGACTTGATCATGGCCAGCGTACGCATGAAAGACTTTTTGGACGCTGCGCAAATTCCAGGGGTTGAAGAGTTAAAATCTGATTTGCAGCTCAACAAACCTGAAGTGAAAATTGTGATTGATAGAGAGCGAGCCAACAGAGAGGGAATTTCAATGGGGCAAATTGGATCGGAAATCAGAAAAGCGGTTTTTGGATTGGACAATCCATCCAAATTCCGTGACGGTGCCGATGAATATCCCATACAAGTTCGCTATAAAAAAGAGCAACGCAACGATTTAGAAGCATTGCGCAACTTGATCATCACCTACCGTGACATGAATATGGGCGGTATGATTAGACAGGTTCCATTAGCCGCCTTTGCTGATATCCAATACACCAGCACTTACGCAGGTATCAAGCGTAAAAATCAAAAACGCGTAGTAACTCTGGAGTCAAACGTTCTGACTGGTTTTAACCCCAATGAGGTTGTATCAAAAATCCAAGCCAAGGCTGCTCAATTTACAGACTTGCCTGCTGGAGTAACCGTTAACCTTGCTGGAGAACAAGAAGAGCAAAAAGAAACTGCTGCATTCTTGGGCGGAGCGTTAATGACTTCATTGGCCTTGATTGTATTGATTCTTATTCTACAGTTCAATTCCATTGGTAGAACAGTCATCATCCTATCTGAAATTATTTTCAGTGTCATTGGTGTATTGTTGGGCTTGGCCATTTTCGATATGGACATTGTTATTGTAATGACCGGTGTCGGTATTGTGGCTCTTGCAGGGATTGTAGTGCGAAATGGTATCTTACTCGTTGAATTCACCGACATACTGCGCGAGCAAGGAATGGGATTGCGCGAGGCGGTAATTGAAGCGGGTCGTGTTCGTATGACTCCTGTATTGCTAACTGCAACTGCCACCATTCTGGGTATGATTCCCTTGGCTATTGGACTGAACATTGATTTCGTTTCATTGTTCTCAGCTTTCGATCCAAAAATCCATTTCGGAGGAGATAGTGTTGCTTTCTGGAAACCATTGTCCTGGACGATTGTATTTGGATTGAGCTTTGCCACTTTCATCACGCTTATCGTTGTTCCGGTGATGTACATGATGGTAGAATCTTGGAAAGAAAAGAGAAAAGCCAAGAAGTCCATTCAAGAATAATCTCAACTCATCAAAATAAAAAGCCCCGCAATTGCGGGGCTTTTTCGTTTAATCTAATTTTTCTTAGAAGTGGAAATTGATCGTCAAGTTTCCAGCTGGAGCCATGCCCATGCTACTGTTGTCAGTATCAATTCCAAAACCAGAGGTTTTTACGCCATCTACAGTAGTATTGGTACCATCTCCGTTTGATGTGGTTGTAGTTTCAGCACCAACAGAATTGAATCCCAATCCCCAACCGAATTCACCACCTACAGAGATCTTTGGTAAAACAAAGTACTCAGCACCGATAAATCCACGTACACCAAATCCAATTGAAGCGCCATCCTTGATTTCGCGAACATTGCCTGCAACATCTGGATTGCCATATTTGTAAGTGGTTTTTCCACCACCATAGCTCAACATGGCCATTGCACCATAGTAGCCTTGCAAACGAGTAGAACCACGACGTTGTTCCAAACCTGCACCTAAACCGATAAAGTTAGAAGACACTTTCTCTTCATTGTTTACCCACTTGGCTGGATCACTTGCATCAGCAACTGGCGTAGTAGTCGTATTGGAGTGCATGCCAATGCGCAAAGCAGCGCGGTAGGCCATCTTGTCTGTCTTGAACATCTTACCTGTAATCATCGCATCTGCATTGGTGTAGTCAAAAGACAAGCCATTGCCAGCAGAGTTGTTTAACATGTTACCGAAGTAATTGATCATTGAACCTCCGTCCACTCCAATCGCCCAATCGCCAGCTTGGGGCAAGTAGTTTTCCCCTTTTTTAGAAACCAATTGTGCGTTCATTGTGCTTGTGATGCCGAGCACCACAACAAAAGACATCATCTTTTTCATAGTTTTTAGTTTAAATGTTTAAGCCAAGTTGGGATTTTAATTGGGGTCTTCACCAGACCCCAAATCCGATTGTTCACAATGAAAAGTGAATAGCCTATTTGCTCTTTGACCAAAGTGGTCCAACAAATGTTGTCACCAAAATC
>CANHIV010000023.1 GCA_947460525.1 Flavobacteriales bacterium | reverse complement strand
GCTCTTCCGATCTCACAACAGTCCGTGCACTTTATTGCCAACGCCTGCTAAAGGAAAAACGGAATTCAAAACGGCCAAATACATGCTACCTCCACCAAAACCGGCAGATGCATATAGCATGGCGATGATAAAAAACAGAAAAATCATGCGCCTTGATTCGGCTTCATTTGATCAATGACACTGGCCACATCCTTTTCAGCTTGTCTCAATTTTTCTTGACAAAAGTTCACCAACAACGCGGCTCTGGCTACTTGTGTTGACAATGCATCTATTGAGATTTCATCACTCTCAATGGCTTTTGCTATTTGAAGCAATTCATCATAAGCAGCTTCATAAGTAGCAGGTAACGAAGGATTATTGTTTTCCATATTCTTCAATAGATTGAACGGTTGTTTTAATTTTCCCATCTTTCATTTCGATGGACAATGCTAGATTGGGATCAATTTCGTGTATCGAACTAACAAATTTGCCATTGGAAGAAATTCTCGCATATCCTTTTTGAATCCATACTTGAGGATCTTTGGATTCAATGGTTTTTTCTACAAGATTCAATAGTTGCTTTCCATTGGCAATTTTATGTTGAGCATTCTTCACCAGCATGTCAATGATAGGATGAAGATTTTGACTGGCGAGTTTCAATTTGTTATTGGCAAAATGTCGAATAGGCAAATAAGTCAATTCCAATTTGTTTCTCTTTTGCGCCATTGAACGAATGGAAAAATTCACGATGTTGTTTTTCAATTGCCCCAGCCATTCCGCATGTTGGCGAAGTAGGGTATGGGGTTCTACACTAAATGACAGAGCGGTCATTTGAAGTTCATTTCGGTGTTCTTCGATTTTCAAAGTGCAGGTTTCAAAAACCGCATTCAGTTTTTGAATCATCTGATTTTCGAATTGTGCATTGTGATGCACCAATTCTTCCGCCACTTTTGTTGGTGCTTTAAAATGCGCAAAGGCCAATTCGTCTACCAATGAGATATTTCGGGTATGTCCGATTCCCGTAAAAATGGGAATGGGACATCTGGCCACAATCTCTGCCAACTTAAAATGGTCAAAAGCATGGAGGTCTAGAGCGGCACCTCCCCCTCGAACAATGGCGATGATATCAAATTTCTCCTGGTGGTTGAAAATTTGGACGATCGCATTTTTAATACTTTCTGGTGCCAGATCGCCTTGCATTGTAGCAAAAAATGGCGTGATGTTCCATTGGTATTGAAATCGATTGTTCTGCAACTCATGCAAAAAGTCAATACCCCCCTCGGCTTGCTGTGCAGTAATCAAAGCAATATTTTTGATCACCAAAGGCAGTGATAGTGTTTGATTGAATGAATGGAGTTGGCCATCGATGCGTTGCACCTTGTCAGGATGTTTGGCCAACAATTGCAAGATTGTTTTTTCTTTGGCTTGGGCCAATGCCCCAATGGTATATTGAGGATCGATGTGAATAATTTCAGCACTCAGGCCATATACGGGATGAAATTGAATTTGAAGCTTAAAAAGAATTTCCATTCCCGCGCGCAACCTTTGCTGCGTTGCCGTTTCAAATTCTTGTATCACCTCAAATTTTCGCCACAAATTGGCGCTCAATCTCGATTTAAAACCATTCTGCGATACATCCTTTTCGACCAATTCAAAGAAAGCTTGCTTCTTTTCAGGCTTAATGTTGACCTGCCCAATTTCAGCAATGACATCAAAAATTTGTGAGCGAAAAGTTTGCTCAATAGACTTTTGAATGAGTGATGTAAGTTCAGAAAGACGAATCATCAAATGTCGGTGGCAGATTTTACTTTTCTATGGAATAGACTTTTTAATAGGCCCCTGCGTTTTCTCTCCTTTTTCAATATTGTGGCCTCAACACCCAATTGACTTTGCCATGCAATACTGGTATTGACATTGCTCCAAGCCGTTCCTGAAATGGCTTTCTGCATGTCTTTGCTATCCCAGGCTGGGGTCATTTGCAGATTTAAAAAGGGTGAAAGTACACAGCGCTGTCCCACCAAAAACATGCGGTGTCCCATCCCAACTGAGAAGGATGGAAAGGCTTGTCGCAAACTTTTGTACGAAACTTCACCGTTCACTTTGACTTGGCTTTGCCAAAAATGATATCCTGCACCAGCCATAAAGTAAAAACGAGGCCCCAATGGACCTGTCGTCATTTTGCCTTTGATGGCTTTGGGATTAAAAATCAGTTGGGCGTTGATTCCCAATTGAGAGGTATTGAATTTTCTATTGACCGTTCCCCATTGGCTCCATTGGTCCAGACGTTGGTAAGGCATTTCCAAACGAACATAAACACCTCGGGGTCCTGAAATTTTAAAATACTTATTCAAAGCAATCCCATATCCATGATGAACATATTGCGTTCCTTCATTCAAAAAGGAATGAGATAAATTCATTGCTTCAACAGCTCGATTGACTTGAGCGTTTTGAAAAAACTGGTACCTGATATCAGCAGACCATTGCCCCCAAGTACCCAAAGAAATGAACAGCAATAATAGAGTAGTTAGCTTCTTCATGCCTCTTCAAGAATTTGTTGAACGGCTCTCACTGCTGTCTCCATGGCGCCATGAATGGTGCCATGATGTCCCTCGGTATGCGTTGCTTCGCCTGCCCAATATAGCTTTTGGTTCACGCTTTCGGCAAAGCCATATCTAACTTCGCTTCCTCCCACAGGACTGTAGCTTTGTGTCCCTTGGATCCAGGGGTCCTGTCCCCAATCATAAGATTCTGAATTAACCCAGGAGTTGGTGGCAATATTATCTCCGTAATAGGTATCCAATTGTTGAAGCAATGCAGGAACAATAGGCATCGGACCTTCTAAGGCTGTTTCGTATGCTGTGCCAAACAAATTGGCCATCAAATTTAGATTCTGATTGGATCTTCCGCCTGAACCGATGACCTCAAAATTGGGACAAAGTCCATCCATTTGAAGTCGCTTGGCGTCACCCGGCCAAAATCTTTGATTGAAAGTAAGCAAGACTTGCAATCCACCGCGCATAGAAGTACCGTCAATCGCTGCTTGTGCTTTTGACGGTAGCGTGGGGTAAAATTGAATATTGTTTTTTAATATGGGTATAGGTGCGGTGACCAATACCTTGTCATGTTTCCATTCAACACCATTGGTATCCGTAAGGACTACTTTACTTCCCGAATAATCAACATCTGCAATAGGAGTAGAGTAGGTAATGGGCACATCTCTAAATGTGCTAAGAATCAAAGATTCCAAATCGCCACTTCTTACCAAACGTTCATGGGTTCCTGAGGATGCATTTTGAATGCTAGATGCTATACCTTCAATCCCCATAATGTCAGTTGTCGCGCCATTCTTTATGCCCAACCGGGCATTCCAAATAGGTTGGGTTGAAGCAGGCAAACCTTTAATGGTAGCGTACAAATTGGCGGACATGTCAGCACCTTCATAAGTTTTCAGGCCATCAATGATGCTATTTAATTTCTTAACAGATTGCTGATCACCCATTATCGCTTCACTCAGCCAAAAGCCCTCCACATAAGCGTAATCTTGAATGGCTTGATCCACCCATTCCACACCATTGGCGGTGAGCAACTGAAATAGCGCATGATTCTCACCCCAAATTCGATGGGCTCCCCATTCCACTGGATGGTCGATTAGGTCGGATTGAGAACGAATACGACCACCTTTTCGGTCGGATGCTTCATAAATCATGACAGAAATGCCCTGTTGTTGGAGCATGTATCCGGCATATAGACCTGCGATTCCACCACCAACAATTCCAACAGTACCTGAAAAATTTTTATCAGGCATCGGAAACTTAGAGCAAGAAGTAAGGGCCGAAATGGACATAAGGAGGCCGGGAATTCCCAAACCTACCAAACGAAGGACCTCTTGTCGGGTGTACAATTTGCTGTTTTCAGAATTTTCCATGGTTGAGATAGCGAATATGCGACGTAAAGAAATAGCTCGTGCCGATGTTAATAAAAAAAAGCGAATGTGAATCATCAAACCCACTATCCACAATACTTTCGTGGTTTCGACAACTTTGAAAAGATGGCAGAGAATGTAAGTTACACAGAAGACAATATCCGGTCATTAGAATGGCACGAGCATATTCGTCTTCGCCCAGGTATGTACATCGGTAAATTGGGAGATGGTTCTTCATATGATGATGGTATATACGTATTGTTAAAAGAAATATTGGACAACAGTATTGATGAATTTGTGATGGGCAATGGTAAAGTCATTGACATCACCATCAAGGACAATACTGTTGCTGTTCGGGATTATGGTCGTGGTATTCCTTTGGGAAAGGTGATCGATTGCGTTTCCAAAATCAATACTGGTGGTAAGTATGATTCCCGCGCCTTTAAAAAATCTGTAGGATTAAATGGGGTAGGTACCAAAGCTGTAAATGCCTTAAGCAGTTATTTCAAAGTTGAAAGTTTCAGGGAAGGTCAAAGCAAGGCTGCTGAGTTTGAAAAAGGAAAAATAACACAGGATTACAAGCAAGCACCGTCCACTTCAAAGGATGGAACGGCAATGACTTTTATTGCGGATGCTTCCATTTTCAATAACTACCAATTTCGCATTCAACACGTAGAGAAGTTACTCTGGAATTACTGTTATTTAAATGCTGGATTGACCATCGTTTTCAATGGTCAGAAATACAAATCAGAGAATGGACTTCAAGATTTGTTAAATGCCAATATGAGTGAGGATCCTTTGTATCCGATTATTCATATCAAAGGCAATGACATTGAAGTAGCCATTACCCATACCCAAAGTTATGGTGAGGAGTATTATAGTTTCGTCAATGGTCAATACACGACCCAAGGAGGGACCCACCAAGCGGCATTTCGTGAAGCCTATGTAAAAGTGCTGCGCGATTTCTATCAAAAAGATTACGAAGCGGTAGATATAAGAGCCGGTATTGTTGCAGCGGTTGCGGTAAAAGTGATTGAGCCAGTATTTGAATCCCAGACCAAAACAAAGTTGGGTTCCAACGAAATTGAACCCGAAGGCAAATCAATCAAAGCTTTTGTGCAAGAATTCTTGAGCAAGGAGCTGGACAATTATTTGCATAAAAACCCTGAAGTGGCTCAAAATCTTTTGAAAAAGATTTTGCAAAGTGAGCGAGAAAGAAAAGAATTGGCGGGCATTGCCAAATTGGCGAGAGAAAGGGCCAAGAAAGCCAACCTGCACAATAGAAAGTTGCGCGATTGCAAATTGCATTTTGGTGACAAGCACGATAGAGCAGGGGAGACGACCTTGTTCATCACCGAGGGAGATTCGGCATCGGGTTCGATTACCATTTCTAGAGATGTGCAAACACAAAGCGTTTTCTCCTTAAAAGGTAAACCTTTGAATACTTATGGGTTAACCAAAAAAGTAGTTTACGAGAATGAAGAATTTAATCTTCTTCAGGCAGCTTTAAATATTGAGGACGGTTTGGAAGGTTTGCGATACAACAATGTCGTATTGGCTACAGATGCCGATGTGGATGGAATGCACATCCGATTATTGATGATTACATTCTTTTTGCAGTTTTTCCCAGACTTGGTAAAATCTGGACATTTGTATGTTCTGCAAACACCATTGTTCCGTGTGAGAAATAAAAAGGAGACCATTTATTGCTACAGTGACGAGGAACGCATCAATGCCATCAAGAAATTGGGCGTAAAACCTGAAATTACGCGATTCAAGGGATTGGGTGAGATTTCCCCAGAGGAATTTAAAAACTTCATTGGTGCGGATATTCGATTGGAGCCCGTTGTGATAGGAAAGGAAATGCACATCAAAGATTTATTGGAATTTTACATGGGCAAGAACACACCGGACAGACAGGAGTTTATTATCTCCAATCTAAAAGTGGAAAAAGATGATATTGATACTTTGAAATCTGAAAAAATCGAGGAGGAAATATGAGTGAAATGGACGAATTGAATGAAAATCTAGATCAATCCTCAGAAGATACGCAGTTATCAGGTGTTACTGAGGTCAATGGTTTGTACAAAAATTGGTTTCTTGATTATGCTTCTTATGTAATTCTGGAGCGTGCCGTACCTCACATCAATGATGGTTTGAAACCTGTTCAGCGACGTATTTTGCACAGTTTGTGGGAAATGGACGATGGTCGTTTCAATAAGGTGGCCAACGTCATTGGTAATACCATGAAGTACCATCCCCATGGTGACGCTTCTATTGGTGATGCCTTGGTTCAACTGGGTCAGAAGAATTTGTTTTTGGATACCCAAGGAAACTGGGGAAATATATACACAGGTGACAGTGCTGCTGCTCCTCGTTATATCGAAGTTCGCTTAAATAAATTTGGTCAAGACGTCATCTTCAACCCCAAAACCACCAAATGGTTGATGTCTTACGATGGCAGAAACAAAGAGCCTGAAACTTTACCCATGAAGTTCCCGATGCTTCTGGCATTGGGCGTTGAAGGTATTGCTGTGGGTTTGGCTTGTAAAATTTTGCCTCACAATTTTAATGAATTGATCGATGCCTCCATTGATATTTTGCGAGGCAAAAAGACCCATATTCAACCGGACTTCCCAACAGGAGGTTTGATAGATTGCACGGATTACAACCACGGATTGCGCGGTGGCAAGATTCGATGTCGTGCGAAAATTAAAAAGGATGACACTGGAAAATCATTGATTATCACAGAAATTCCTTTTGGAACCACCACCACCTCTTTGATTGATAGTATCCTCAAGGCCAATGACAAAGGCAAAATCAAAATCAAGAAGATTGAGGACAACACGGCAGAGCATGTTGAAATCATGGTGCACTTGGCACCAGGGGTTTCTCCTGATAAAACCATTGATGCTTTGTTTGCATTCACGGATTGCGAAGTGAGCATTTCCCCCAACTCTTGTGTTATTGAAAATGATAAGCCACATTTCTTAAGTGTGGATGAATTGTTGCGTCAAAGTACAGAGCATACCCGTGAGTTGATCAAGTTGGAATTGCTTATTGAGCTTTCTGAATTGAAAGAGGAGTGGCATTTTGCTTCTTTGGAAAAGATTTTCATTGAGAAGCGAATCTATCGCGATATTGAAGAATGTGAAACTTGGGAGGAAATTATTGCGACGATCCACAAAGGTCTCAAGCCATATACCAAGCAGTTCATTCGCGAAGTAACCGATGAGGACGTAGCGAAATTGACCGAGATTAAGATCAAAAGGATTTCTAAATTTGACGCCAAGAAGGCGGAAGACCATATTGCAAAACTGGACGGTTTGATTGATGATTGCCAAGAAAAGTTGGATGCATTGACAGAAACAGCCATTGCTTATTTCAAGGAAATCAAGGCCAAATACGGCAAAAACAAGGATAGAAAGTCTGAAATACGCACTTTTGACACCGTTCAAGCCGCTAAAGTGGCCATTGCCAATGCCAAGTTGTTTGTCAATAAGGCGGAAGGTTTTATTGGTACTGGTCTGAAACGCGACGAAGGCGAATTTCTTGAGGAGTGTTCAGATATCGATGATATTATTGTTTTCCGCAGAGATGGAAAAATGATTGTTACCCGAATTTCAGCCAAATCATTTGTGGGCAAGGATATCATTTATTGCGCGGTTTGGAAAAAAGATGACAAAAGGACCATCTACAACTTGATGTACAAGGACGGTAGAAACGGTGCTATGATGAAGCGATTTGCCGTTACCGCGATCACCCGAGATAAGGAATATGATTTGACCAAAGGAACCACCGGCAGTGAAGTCGTATATTTCAGTGCCAATCCCAATGGCGAAGCTGAGGTGGTAACAGTTCATCTTCGCGCGTTGGATAAGCTCAAGAAATTGACCTTTGATGTCGATTTTGCGCAGCTCGCAGTTAAGGGGCGTGACGCAGTTGGTAACATCGTAACCAAGTACGCTGTTAAGAAAGTTGAGCTTAAAGAGAAAGGTGTTAGTACATTGGGAGCTAGGACATTATGGTACGATGCTTCAATTAAAAGATTGAATGATGAAGGCCGTGGTGAAAGTCTTGGTGATTTCTTGGCCAATGATAAATTACTGATTCTGATGAGTTCTGGGGATTATCAATTGGTGACGCCAGAATTGAGCATGCACTTTGAAGAAACCACCATTCACATTGAGAAATGGCTACCGAATAAACCTATATCAGCGGTTTATTTTGATGGCGACAAGGAACAATGGATGGTCAAACGTTTCTTGGCTGAAGCAAGCAAAGGCTGGGTTCGTTTTATTACTGAGCATCCCAAGAGCAAATTGGCCTTGGCTACGACATTGAATTTCCCGAAGATCTTTGTTCGTTTCAACAAGAAATTCAAGCAGGCGCAGAATAAAATGGATGAAATGGTCGATTTGCGCGAGTTTATTTCTGTAAAGGGATACAAAGCGATTGGAAATCGTTTGACGCAGTT
>CANHIV010000022.1 GCA_947460525.1 Flavobacteriales bacterium | reverse complement strand
CTTGATGACAGTGATCATTTTTTATAATTTCTAATTCTGCTAATTAGGGACTTCCCATTTTGCTCTATTCTCTCCCAAAAAGCAATCAAAACAAAAAACCAAGAGATGATAAATAGCGATATCATCCAAGATTGAAGGGGAGTAAGAAAGTCCTTGTACTTCTCCAATGGCAAACCTATTCCCAAGAGTCCCTCATAGATAATGATGACATGGATAATATAAATGGGGAAGGTATTTTGACCCATTTTTAAAAATAAACTCTTGGGAATTTCAACAAGTCGATTGATAATCACCAATATCCCCAAAAGACAAAGCACCATGCTCAGTCCAATAAGGGAATCTTTGTTGGCCATTTGATGCATTGACGTTTGCCAACCCCAATCTATCAGCGCATAATCTATGGCCTCTAGCATGTAATAGACATCTCTTTTCAAAACATACCCCAGTGCGAATAGTGTAAATCCGAAAGTAAAACTCAATACGTGTCGTTGATTCAACCGAATAAAATGACCCAATGCGCCGCCCAATAGCGCATAACCTGAAAAACGAACAAAGCTAAATTCAGAGTACATCCCGAAAAACATATTCTGAATAATCCGAGGAGCATGTGATGGCCAATAACGCATCTGTTCTATTGCCCCCGAAGCCAAAAGCGCTTTTTGACTTCTTACGTAAGTTTCTAAAACACCGTTGCATCCAAAAACAACAACGCTCGCTAAAAAAGCAATAACATAAAACGGAATCCGAGAAAACTTAGCAATGAAAAAAGCGCCGATTAGCAGCAACAATGCAACCGCAATGGATTGCAACACGTGAAAGGCCATGAACCAATCTGTATTGAAGCTACTTCCCTCCCATTGACAGATGATAAAATTCTTAAAATGAAATTGCAACAAATAGCCCCAAGCCAATAATTCCAACACTCGCTTTAATCCTTTCTTCACCCTGGGGTGTTTCCAAATGGGAACTGATTCAATGGGCTGTGTGAGCAAATAGGCAAAAACCAATCCTGAAATGGTAAAAAACAATGGAGAGGTATAGCCGTGCAATTGGCGCCACAACTGATAAAAAGAGGAGTTCTCTGCGCGATATTGGGTGGACAGCAATTCTCCAGTAATGTGCCCTTCCAACATCATAAAAATGGCGATAGATCGAGCCAAATCGATGAAGGCCAAACGACCTCCAGATTTTTTTACTTGCAAATTCAACTCTTGCTGCGGCATGCTTAGCGCGAAGTTACGCGCAATATCGGATATTGATATCTCAGGTATTCAAATTCAGGATAGCGCGCCAATGAAAACATACTCTCGGGCTCCAAAGCCATTGACCAACGCAATCCATTCAGGGTTTGTGTTGAAATAAAGATATAATCTTTGGTACTGGGCATTTTCATTTCTATCCACTCCGGTTTCCAAGATGGAACACTCATCCCTTCCAATTTCATGGTTTGCCACTCTGGCAATGCTACAATGCACTCCAAAAAAGAATTGTCGGATACTTCTTTTTCAATTTTTTTGTTGGCATTAGAAAATGGAAAAATCCCTGCTTCATGGGCCTGAATCCAATCCAACAAACGGTCATCCTTTTTTGAAATCCAATATCCGATTGGAAGTTCTAGGCTTTTGATTGTCCTAACATCTGATAAATACACCGACGTCAGGTCCAATATTGTGTCTCTATCCGATTTTATATTGTGGTAAGGTACTTTTAGTGATAGCTCCTTGTATGAATCCTTAGGAACAAAATGATCCATTTGTATGGACACCTTTGATGGTGCATTAAAAATTGCGTTGTCTCTATTTTCTTGCACACGTTTTTTAATGATTTCTGATTTCAAATAGCAAGCTTCCGTCAACGAAATCAAACATTTGAACTGCGCCTGAGTCCTATAATAAATACTATCGTTACGGTTCTTCCCATTCAATCCTTCCATGATAAAACTAAAACTTCGCCCCATTGCACCTATTCCTTGTCTAGCATCGTCTATATCTACCGTGCTCTGCCTAACATTTTGACCTGTTTGTCCTGATCCAATGATATACTCCGAAAATGAAACTTTGCTTTTGGCCATGGCCTGTGCTACGTGAGGCAATACAAATTGATGCGCAACAGCATCCAATTCTGCGTCTATTAAATTTAGGTT
This sequence comes from Flavobacteriales bacterium, assembly GCA_947460525.1. Lineage (GTDB taxonomy): Bacteria > Bacteroidota > Bacteroidia > Flavobacteriales_D > Sanyastnellaceae > CAMCTV01. Next base: position 6,356 of record CANHIV010000022.1, on the reverse strand, counting down.
GGTTACGCATCCAATTTGCTGTTGAATTCTTTTCTCTAAAGGCTGTTCTGCAGTCCCGCTCTCAAATGGGTACTCATGCATATCAATAAATACATCCGGCATATATCGATTGTACATGTAATGAACATACCTGGTTTCCGGTTGAGATAAAATCAAATGATCGCGATTTAAATCTGCTCCATTTTCCTTTTTTCTTGATTTATTGTCATGACCATCTGCATTGACCATTGGCACAATGATCCATTCTATGCTATCCGTCCATGTTGGGAGTTCGCCATTCAATAATTCACTAATAAGTAAATTGCAAGATTCCATTCCCGACGGCTCATCACCATGTTGCTCCGCAATAATCATTACTGACATCGGATTATCTTGAACCGCCGGAATGACCACAACGGGCATGTCCACTTCCTTGTTCCCTCTGAACAATCTCATTTCCACGGAGTATATCTCCACCATTTTCAATAGCCATTTGTTCAGCTCTGAACTGGTGGTCCATGATTTGTAATCTTTGGAAACAATCGGAGGATTGGATGACTGTCCCTGCATCTCAAAGCAAATAAGAGATACAATGAAGATGGTGATAATAGTTCTCATTAGATTTCGGTTATTCGAATGTACCTTGAATTTGTACCTTTGACAAGATGACATTTGTTATTCTTTTCACCACAAAAATGTTAGCGGCAATAGATTTAAAAATATGAAACGCCTTTTATTTTCCCAATTTATCGAAGCACCAAAAAATTTGGTTTGGGAAATCATGTGGTCAAAAAAAACATTTGGCATTTGGATGAAGCCCATGGGCGAAGGGCACTATTATGAGCCCGCACTATTTGAAGGTGGTGACATTAGGTGGCTAACACCAAGTGGTGATGGTATGTTTGGTAAAGTTGCAGAACTCATACCATTTGAAAAAATAACCTTTGAGCACAACGGCTGGGTCATCAATGGAAATAATAGTTGGGAGGACACTTTTCAAAGTTTTGAAATCTTTGAACTTTCAGTCACAGATAATGGAACCCTTGTATCATTGGCCGTGGATACATTTCTCGAATATGAGAAGCTAATGTTAGAAAAATATCCGCTTGTTCTTCAAGAACTCAACTCAATAGTAACAGCAGCATTTTTGTCTCAAAATCGAGACGTCTAATTTTTCTGTTTGTGATATCCTTACATTCGTTTCGTTAGAATCAGCCTATGAAAGCAAATCAAATTCCGTTTAGAATAAAATCGTTGGAAGATTACCAGCGTTCATTCGAATACAGCCAAGAAGATCCCGAGGGATTTTGGTCCTCTATTGCGCAAGCCTATCATTGGAAAAAACCTTGGGAAAAGACCTTGGAATGGGATTTCCAGAGTCCTTCCGTGAAATGGTTCATCAATGGTCAACTCAACATTACAGAGAACTGTTTGGATCGACACATACCGACCCAAGGCGATCAGATTGCACTGATATGGGAACCCAATGATCCGCAGGAATCAACAAAGCAATACACCTACAGGCAACTATTGTCTGAAGTAAATAAAATGGCCAACGTTCTGAAAGACCAAGGCATCAGAAAAGGAGATCGTGTTTGCATTTACCTACCAATGATTCCGGAATTGGCATTTGCCACGTTGGCTTGCGCTCGAATAGGCGCCATCCATTCAGTGGTTTTTGCTGGATTTAGTTCAAATGCTGTCGCAGATAGAATCAATGACGCACAGTGCGCGTATGTAATAACCTCCGACGGATTAAATCGCGGAGCCAAACAGATTCCCGTTAAATCCGTTGTAGATGAAGCGCTAGCGCTTTGTCCTTGCGTACAAAAAGTTTTGGTGGTCAATCGTTTGAATTGGCCCATTCATATGCAAAATGATCGTGATTACTGGTACCATGAGCGCTTGAACCATGTCAATGACCATTGCGAAGCAACAACCATGGACAGTGAAGATGACATGTTCATTTTATATACCAGCGGAAGCACAGGGAAACCCAAAGGTGTGGTGCACACCTGCGGAGGTTACATGGTCTATGCGGGGTACACATTTGCCAATGTATTTCAATATAACCCTGGAGATATTTTTTGGTGCACCGCAGACATCGGTTGGGTGACGGGACACAGTTATATTTTGTATGGTCCCCTTTTGCAAGGCGCAACCACCGTAATGTTTGAAGGCATACCTACCTATCCCGATGCGGGTAGATTCTGGCAGGTAATAGACAAACACAACGTCAATATTTTTTACACTGCACCCACAGCCATCCGATCATTGATGGCCAGTGGCGTAGATCATGTGCTCTCGTACAACCTTCACTCACTGAAATTATTGGGTTCCGTTGGAGAACCGATTAATGAAGAAGCGTGGCATTGGTACCATACCCATGTAGGCAAAGGAAAATGTCCAATTGTGGATACGTACTGGCAAACAGAAACGGGTGGTATTATGATCTCAGGAATGGGTGGTATTCATCCACAACGTCCTTCCTACGCTGGATTCCCGATTCCAGGCATTCAGCTCATGCTAGTAGATGCTGAAGGAAAAGAAATTCATGGCAATGGGGTTGAAGGCAATCTGTGCGTCAAGTTTCCCTGGCCATCCATTTTAAGGACAACCTACGGAGATCATGAGCGTTGCAGAATCAACTATTTTGCTACCTACAACAACCTCTATTTTACGGGCGATGGTGCTAGACGAGAAGAGGATGGGATGTTTCGCCTTTTGGGTCGTGTTGATGATGTCATCAATGTCAGTGGGCACCGATTTGGCACCGCAGAGATTGAAGACGCCATCAATCATTGCACAAAAGTGATTGAAAGTGCTGTTGTGGGCTATCCCCATGACATCAAAGGCCAAGGGATTTATGCCTATGTGATTTTAGAACATGATGAAAATGCAAATGACCAAACAAGAGATGAAATCATCGAAAGTGTGGTTGATGTCATTGGTAAAATTGCCAAACCAGATAAAATTCAATTTGTGAGGGGATTGCCCAAAACGCGCTCTGGCAAAATCATGCGTCGCATTTTACGGAAAGTAGCGGAAGGTGAGACCAATGCTTTGGGTGATACCACTACCCTGCTCGACCCTACTGTTGTTGATGAAATTATCGCTACTCGATTGTAACAAAAAAGACCGCTAAGCGGTCTTTTTTGTTTATTCAATAATCGTAAATTCTGTTCGTCGATTTTTAGATCGATTGGCATCTCCATCATTGGGAAACTGGGGTTGCGTTTCACCATAGCCTTTGGCTACCACTCTTGACTCAGCAACGCCTGCTTTGATCAAATAAGACTTCACTGATTCGGCGCGTTTCTGTGACAACAACATATTGGCGGCATCATCACCTACGTCATCGGTATGTCCACCAATCTCTATTTTTCGTTCCGGATTTTTAACCAACAGATCTACCAATTTATTGAGCTCTGAATAACTCTCCTTTTTAAGTACATCACTATTGGTATCAAAGAAGACGTTCTTCATGCCATTGGAGGTAGTATTGGCAATGGAAATCTTTGTTCCCACTTTCAACTTTTGCAAAGGCACAAGCAATCTTACAGGTTGGGTTTGAATCTCGTTGGTCAATGTAAATCGATCTGAATAAAACAAGTAGCCGTCCTTTGAAACATTCATTACATAATCCTTACCAGGAGGCAAGCACAACAAAAATTCTCCATTGCCCGCATTGGAATAGGTATTGGCCACCACCTTGCCGGTTTCCATGTCCAACAATTCCAATTTGGCCTCTAGTTTTTTGTAACTCACTTTATCTGAAACTACGCCCTCCACATACGAAACGCGCATTGGTCGAGCAAACTCCGGTAATTTGAAACGATACAAATCCAATCCTCCCATTCCTCCAGCGCGCTCAGACGCAAACAACGCATATTGTCCTTCTGCAGTAACATGGAAAGAGTTCTCATCTTTGGAGGTATTGATGGGATATCCCAAATTGATGGGCTTTCCCCAACTGCCATCTACCTCTCGGCGGCTCATGAAGATGTCCATGCCGCCCATACCCGGATGACCATTGGAACTAAAATACAACGTACTTCCATCAGGATGAATCATGACACTCTCTTCTTGAAAATCCGTATTGATCATTCCTCTTACCTTCTCCGGCTTGCTCCATTCTCCGGATTCACGCAAGTAAGCAAAATAAATATCTTGCGATTGCACGCCTTGGTACGTTGTTTTTCCTCTTACAAAATACATGGTTTTTCCATCTGCTGCATAAGACGGCTGCGACTCCCAAGCACCCGAGTTGACCAAATTGCCCATGTTCTTTCCAGGCTCCCAATCATTGCCCACTTTCATGGAAAAAAACAAATCACAACTTCCTACACCCGTTCTTCCTTCGCCCCAATTGCCATCAGCCGTTTCGCAAGCCGTAAAAATGAGGGTATTTCCATCCGCACTTAAAGAGGGTGCGCCTTCATTCATTGCTGTATTGATGCTCAAAATAGGCTGCGCTGGCGCAAAAACATTGGCCTTGTCTTTTCTGCTGATAAAAAAATCTTCCTGCTTTCCGGCAGAAGATCGATCATCCGGAATCAACCGTGTGAACAACAACGCAGACTCATCAGCTGTTAAGCAAGGATAGTATTCATCAAATTCTGTATTGACACCAGGCCCCATGTTCTCCGGTTCAAAAGGAACGGGATACTTCATGGCCTTTTGTGCAAAAACACAACTCGCCAAAATCAAGTTGGCTTTCTTCTCTGTCAACGCATCATGTTTGGGATATGGCATGAACTTCGAAATAGCCGCTTCCGATTTTTTATAATCGGCTTGACTCATATACGCCTCAGCCAATATCAACCAAGCCTCTGGAAAAATTTCAGGATGCAAAGCCACTCCCTTTTCCAGTGCTGGCTGTGCTTTTTCCATTTGACCATTGTCCAAATACACCTGTGCCAAAAGGAACTGCGCTTCTGCAAAATTGGAATGTTGCGCGGTCAGTTCCAACAATATCTCTAAAGCTCCTTCATCATTTCTGGCCCTGTACTCCTCTGTTGCGGCCTCGTATTTCTTTATGGCCTTTCTATCCGTGATGGTATAGGTTGGCTGGGGCTGAGCCAATGAATGCACTGAGCATCCCAACATTAGAAACAGTAGCATAACTGCCCATCCATTGCTACAAATAATTCTTCTCATCATTTCTCTAGGTTCATTTTTGATTTGATCACATACACATCTTCTTTGTCACGCTTCATATAAAACTCTTCTCGCGCATACTTCTCCAACGTTTTCTTATTGTTCGAAATCTCCACAAGATCTTGTTGGACCTGAATATTTTTCTCCTTCATCATTTCAATTTCATCTCCCAATCTTTCCGTTTCTATCTTGGAACGAACGATGTAAAACAGGTTGATATTGTGGATAAACGAGATGTAAATCAAATTCAACAAAAGTGCCAAAACAAACTTGTTGCGCAGAAATTTAATGCCCCATCTTTTCATCTTCCGAATGTGCTACTTTTTTCTAGCACTTCTCATCCCTGTAACTGAATCTTTTAAACAGTTTATCGTGAGAATATTGTAGTTTTGAAACATGCTTTTTGACTCCGCTTCGCAAACCGATTTGCAATGGCCTGAAATCCTGTCTTTGCTGCAAAGCCTATGCTATCAGCCTTCTGCTATCGAGAAATGCAGCACCCTCATGCCGTTTGAGCATGGTGGTCAGTTGAAAACTGCTTTGGGCGAAATGGAGGAATTCTATGGGCTTTTCAAGAGTGGCGGCCATTTGCCTAGCGGAGAATTCATTGAAATACATCGGGTTTTAAAAATGCTTTCGCTCAGGGATTCGGTTCTATCTGAGTCAGACTTTCAGCAAATCGTCACCAATACGGAGATTACCCACGATTGGATAAAGATTCATTCCCTTCTCGGAAGCAATTGGAATTTCTTGTCCATTCACTTCAAAGACATTGCGCCACAAGCGGAGCTGATACCTACCATTCAAAAGGTTTTTAACCCACAATGGCAAGTTCGGGACGATGCATCACCTTTACTAAAAAGCATACGCGAATCCATGGTGGTTGTGCGTAGACAGATCACCAAGAACTTTCAGAAAGTACTGCGCGACATGCAATCCAAAGGATACATTGCAGCTACCGAAGAAGGTTTTCAGAATGACAGAAAAGTTCTGGCTGTTGTATCGAGTTACAAAAAAAGTGTACCCGGAATTATCACCGGAAGCAGCAAAACCGGATCCATCACCTTCATCGAACCCAGCATCAACATTCCATTGAACAATGAATTGGAGATACTCAAGGAAGAAGAACGTCGAGAGATTAGAAAGATCTTGTTTCAGCTAACGCAGGCCATTCGCGGATATCATCCGTTTTTATCTGCGTCATTGAAGATGATGAT
>CANHIV010000021.1 GCA_947460525.1 Flavobacteriales bacterium | reverse complement strand
CGTTGTTTTTATCGATGGTAGTTTGCGTTTGGGCAATGCTACTTGTGGGCTTAAATGCCACTTTGAACCAAATGTCTTTTCCGTTGGAAATACCTGCAGTGATACCGCCATCATGGTTGGTGCCGCCAACAACGGCGTCATTGTTTTGGCTTCCAAATTTGAAGGTGGATGAAAAACCATCTCCCATTTCAAATCCCTTTACTGCATTCAAGGTGAACATTGCATGGGCCAACTCCGCGTTGAGTTTTTCATACATGGGTGACCCCCAGCCCAATGGAACTCCCTCTGCTACGCAGCAGACAATCCCACCAACGCTGTCTTGGTTGACTCTTGTTTTTTCGAGCAGTTGGATCATGCGCTCGCTGGTTGCAGGATCTGGACAGCGAACTGGACTTTCGTCCACCGCGTTAAGATTTAAAAATGCATAGCTTTTGGGAACGATGATATCTTTCATGGAAGAGAGATAGCCTCTGATTTGAATGCCCTTTTGCGCCAATAGTTGTTGAGCGATCGCTCCGGCCACCACGCGACATGCGGTTTCTCGTGCGGAACTTCTTCCTCCGCCTCTGGGGTCGCGATGACCATATTTTTTTTCGTAAACAAAATCAGCGTGACCAGGTCGGTACACATCCGCCAATTTTTGATAGTCTTGGCTTTTTTGATCTTTGTTGTAAATGACAAATGCAATGGGAGCGCCTGTGGTCTTGCCCTCGTAAATTCCAGACAAAAATTGAACATCGTCCTCTTCCTTTCTCGGTGTCACCCAATTGTTTTGTCCCGGTTTCCGGCGTGCCATGCAGCGGGCAAGATGTTCCATGTCCAGTGTTATTCCAGAAGGGCAACCATCAATCACACCACCAATTGCAGTGCCGTGTGACTCACCAAAAGTTGTGAGCGCAAAGTGCTTTCCTATACGATTGGAGGCCATCTTAAAATTCCTCTTCGATTTGATATTCGTTGCGGTGCGCAGCATTGCGAACGACAAGTTCTCCCAAGAATCCTGCGAGAAACAATTGCGTGCCAATGATCATACTGGTCAATGCCAAATAAAATACGGATTGCTCCGCGATATTTTTCTCAGGAATGCCTTGTGCAAGGCAGTAGATTTTATTTCCACCCAAGTACAAGAATGACAGAAAACCGATCATAAAAACCAAACTCCCCAGACTACCAAAAAAGTGCATGGGTTTCTTACCGAATCTAGAGATAAATACGATGGACTGCAAATCCAAAAAGCCATTGATGAAACGGTTCCAACCAAACTTGGTTACCCCATGTTTACGGGGATAATGTTGAACAACCTTTTCAGCAATCTTTTTGAAACCTGCTCTGTTCGCCAAAATGGGAATGTATCGGTGCATTTCTCCATATACCTCAATGCGTTTAACCACCTTGTTTTTGTAGGCTTTCAACCCGCAATTGAAATCATTCAAGTGGATGCCGCTCATTTTTCGAGTTGCCCAATTGTACAATTTCGTGGGGATTGTTTTGGATAGGGGATCGTGTCTTTTTTTCTTGTAACCACTCACCAAGTCCCAACCATCTTCGGTGATCATTCGATACAACTCCGGAATTTCGTCGGGGGAGTCTTGTAAGTCAGCATCCATGGTAATGATCACATTGCCTTGGGCCTTTTGAAAACCCACGTGCATCGCGGCACTCTTTCCATAGTTTTGGGCAAACTGAACGCCATGAATCGGGAATTGCAATTTCAAATCTTGAATCACTTTCCAAGAATCATCGGTACTTCCATCGTCCACCAGAATCACTTCATACTGAAAATTATTTTCAGTCATCACGCGATGAATCCAAGTGCACAATTCGTGCAAAGATTCTTCTTCATTGTACAAAGGGACGACTACAGAAATATCCATTTCGATGCTTTTGCTACAAATGTAATTCTTTCGAATTGAAATTTCTTTTTTTGGATAAAGCAGTTTGTGTTTACATTTGCCAACGAAGGCAAGTCTCATACGACCAGCTCCCGTCAAACCCTCCAGGGTCGGAAGGCAGCAAAGGTAGATGGTTGTAGCGGTGCGATATGAGGGGCTTGCCTTTACTTTTTTCTATATGAGCACCCCCATCAATCTCAAGTCGTATCGCCAAAAAGCGTATCGAGACAAAAAGAAGATCTCTGCTTTTCTTACCAAGATTACCAAAAAGGCTGACAAGTCCATTTATCCGTTGGTGCGCAAGGCTGAGAAATACGCTTGGACCAAGGTGGATTGTACCCAATGCGGCAATTGTTGCAAGACCATGACCCCCACTTGGAAGAAAGCAGAAGTCAAGAAATTGTCGGCTCAATTGGGAATGACCTACCAAGAGTTTTTTGACAAATGGTTGTATGTAGAGGAATCCACTGGGGATATCTGTAATAGAAGCACGCCATGTCAATTTTTGGATGGCCAATCGGGTTTGTGCTCTGTCTACGAATACCGTCCTCATGATTGTGCCAAGTTTCCCCATTTGCACCGAAAGGATTTCTTTGATCAGACTGAATTGTACGCGGCTAATTTGCACCGTTGTCCTGCCACATACGAAGCCATGAAGCATTTGTATGATTTGGCCACCGCTGTCAAAAGCAAGTAATACTCCTCGACCTCTGCGACCTCTGCGACCTCTGCGACCTCTGCGGATTCTTCGCGTCCTTTGCGTTAAATTTTTATCTCAGTATCAGATCGGATGATTGTGTCCATGTATCGCAAAGCCCGCAAAGTTTTCGCAAAGTTCGCTGAGGGATAAAACTTCGTGCCCATTGCGTTTTCTTCGCGCCCATTGCGTTTGTATTTGTTACTATCATTCAAGATGATGAAAAGTATTTTAACGCAGAGCCCGCAAAGTTTTCGCAAAGTTCGCTGAGTGAAAAAACTTCGCGTCCTTTGCGGATTCTTCGTGACCTTTGCGTTAATAGTTTTGACTCGCTTGTGAGTTGTTGATCTGATTTGTTTATCGCAAAGCGAATAGCAAGCTAAGACTTAGGAATCCCGATCCTTTGCAAGGTTTGGTTGGCCTTATTCAGCTTTTTAGGGCACAAAATTTTCCCATCGAATTGATTCAACGCAGTATTGATTCTAATTGAAATTGGTTTTTGAATGGCTTTTTTCATTTTGCAATTGAAGGCTGTGTAAAATTACTATTTTTCTTTTTTCTTCGAAACAAAAATCCTTGGAATTCGGTATTTTTTTTAAAGGGAATCCATTGGTCCTCAAGTTCTCCAAATAGTTCATAGTCATTTGCTATTTCATCTAAGATTTTGTTGAGACCCATGCGGTATAATCTGGTTCTTGCTTTCGTACTGCCGGTTGCATAAATCCATGCATCTGGGTGGAAATTTGTGAAGATCAATACTGTGTGAGCTATGGTCGCTAATATTTTTTCTTTATCTCCATTGTTAGAAACAGTTTCATCGTTCAAATCGTCCGTGTCATCTTCTTTGTCCCCAAAAGCTAAATTGAATACCCCTTCGAAATGGGTAGGTTGAAAATAGATTTTTTTGGAAATCTTTCCTTTGGGTCCAGTGCTGATGAATTCAAAGGTCATGAGGGTTTCACTTGCTGAAATGGGATAAGTGGTTAGGTTCATAGTTGTTGGATTCGATAAGGAAATACATATCGGCAAATTTGAAATCCCTAATTTGAATAGGCAACCTATAAGTTATGCGCATATTTCAGATTATCAGAAACAGCTTATCTTGATTTCATTCCCATTCTCATTCTCATTCCTTTCCCTTTCCCCAATCCCTTCACCATTTTTTTTGCTATTCCACTTAAATGTTTACCTTTGGTTTTGTAAGGAAAATCATGGGTATGAACGATCAAGAAAGGGTGGTACTCACCCCGAATCAGAAGGCACTGAAAATAAATCTGCAACAAGCGATCTACGGAACGTTTGCTGAAATCGGAGCGGGTCAAGAGGTGGTGCGCCATTTCTTCCGCGCGGGTGGGGCCAGCGGCACCATTGCCAAGGCGATGAGCGCCTATGACAAAGATTTTAGTGATGCGATTTATGGCAAAGAAGCCAAAGGTCGTTATGTCTGTAAACCAAGATTGGTCAACATGCTCAACCATGAGTACCGATTGATTGAGGAGCGTTTAAAGCGAACCGATCATCCGAACAAGACATTTTTCTCTTACGCCAACACCATTGCTACCATCAACTTTTCCAAGACCGTTCAAGGCCACGGTTGGATGGGCGTGAAGTTTCAAACCAGTCCAGAAAAGGAACCCAATGAGATCATTCTTCATGCGCGTTTCCATGAGCAGGATGCGTTGTTGCAACAAGCCACGACCGGTGTTTTGGGTGTCAATTTGATTTACGGATGTTTCTTCCTTTATGAAACCCCTGAAGAGTTCTTGTTGTCGTTGTACGATAACATAGCAAAGGATCAGATGGAGATTGATATGGTGGAGATGATAGGTCCTGACTTTGCTGAAGTGGATAATCGTTTGTTGTCACTTCAATTGGTGAAGCATGGTATGACCCAGGCTGTAATTTTCTCCCCTGATGGTGCCAATTTGCAAGCAGCGGATGTGTTGTACAAAAAGAATATCTTGGCCATTCGTGGTTCGTTTAGGCCTGTCACGAAGGTGAATATTGATATGATTTTAAAGGGAATCAAGCAGTTTCAGGCAGATCCCAAAGTGGAGCCAGATCAAATTCAAGTATTGTTTGAAATTACATTGAACAATCTTACAGCTTCGGGCAATGTAGATGAGCAAGATTTCTTAGATAGAGCGGATATTCTTTGTTCTTTGGGACAAACCGTTTTGGTTTCTAATTTTTCTCAGTATTACAAATTGGTGGAGTATTTTGCTACCCATACCAATAAACGTATGGGGGTAATACTTGGCGCCAATATGTTGTTCCAATTGTTTGATGAAAAATACTACCGCGATGTCAATGGTGGAATTTTGGAGGTTTTTGGTAGGATGTTTAGTCGTGATTTGAAAATGTATGTTTACCCATGGCGCAGCCAAGAAACGGGTGATCTGCAAACCACGATGAATACCGTCATTCATCCCCGAATCAAGCCATTGTACGAGTACTTGGTCTTTAATAAACGATTAAAGGATCTTGAGGACTATGATCCGGAAATTTTGGACATTTTCTCTCGTGACGTTTTGGCCATGATCAAGAATGGGTATGCTGGTTGGGAAAGAATGGTGCCGTCCTATGTGGATAGTATTATCAAGGATTACCGTCTCTTTGGTTACGATCCAGAAACAGCGCCCAATGCGGATTACCAGCCACCGGCTCGCGTGCAAAAGTATTTGCAGTTGGAAAAGGAAGCGGGACGCTAAATTAAATTTCAGAGAATGAAAATACCTGATCAGGGCGAATGCCCTTTTCTGTATTTTTCAAAGTGCAGCATTCATTGATGCTGTCGTGTTCTAAAAACAATACCCAATTTTCTTCTTGGGCCTTTTTCAAGAAGGCCTCTTTTTCCGTAAGGGTAATCAAAGGTCGGGTGTCATAACCCATTACGTAAGGAAGCGGAATATGTCCTACAGAAGGAAGTAAGTCGGCCATGAATGCAATGGTTTTCCCTTTGTATTGGATCAAAGGAATCATCATGCTATCGGTATGGCCATCCACAAACCAGGCGTCAAATCCCAAACCAGTTCCGCAAATGTCTCCTGTACGTTCAATAAATTTCAATTGACCTGATTCTTGAATGGGCAAAATATTCTCTTTTAAAAAAGAGGCCTTTTCTCTGGGATTGGGCACTGTGGCCCATTGCCAATGCCTTTCGTTGCTCCAATAATTGGCGTTTTCAAAAGCAGGGCGCAATTGTTCACTCGCCGCATCGCGCACAATGGCGCCGCCGCAATGATCAAAGTGCAAGTGGGTCAAGAATACATCCGTGATGTCCTTGGCGTCAAACCCAGCGTGGCGAATGCTTTTGTGTAATTCAGAATCACCATGCAAGTGATAATGGCCAAAAAACTGATCGCTCTGTTTTTGTCCAATTCCAGTGTCTACCAAAATGAGACGGTTGCCATCTTCAATCAGCAAGCAACGCATTGACCAGGTGCAGAGATTATTGGCATCAGCAGGATTGGTTTTGTTCCAAATCATTTTGGGTACAACACCAAACATGGCGCCTCCGTCCAATTTAAAAAATCCTGTGTCGATTACGTGCAATTTCATGGCCTTAGGTTTGGTGGCAAAGGTAAGAGACAAAACATTTATGCGTTACATTTGCGCTTTGAGAGTAAAATATGAGCATCTCCCCACTAATGGCCATCTCCCCAATTGATGGCCGATACACCAATGCCACTGCAGAATTGCAGGGTTATTTCAGCGAATTTGCACTAATCAAGTACCGAGTATGGGTAGAGGTAGAATACCTCATTGCCTTGTCGGAAATTCCTTTGCCGCAATTGAAAAGTTTCAAGCCCAATCATGCAGATCAATTGCGCGCTTGGGTGGAAAATTTTACAGAGCAAGATGCTTTGGAAATCAAGCAAACAGAGAAAATTACCAATCACGATGTGAAAGCGGTAGAATACAGTGTGAAGGCCAAGTTGGATGAGATGGGTTTGTCAGGCATCAAAGAGTTTGTTCACTTTGGTTTGACATCTCAAGACATCAACAACACCGCAATCCCAGCAACGCTTCGCGATGCATTGGATCAAGTGTATTTGCCCAAAATGGAGCAATTGATTGATTCACTTTTGACCGATGCCAAAAAATGGAAAGATGTGGCATTGTTGGCCAGAACGCACGGTCAAGCGGCTTCGCCTACAAGATTGGGAAAAGAGATTTGCGTATTTATTGAACGCCTAGAAGCACAATTGGATCAGTTGGAGGAGATTCCTGCTTCAGCCAAATTTGGTGGAGCTACCGGTAATTTCAATGCGCATTATGTGGCCTTTCCTGAAATTGATTGGGTAGAATTTGCCAATGATTTTCTTGAAGATAAATTGGAATTGCATCGTTCACAGTACACCACCCAAATTGAACACTATGACAATCTTGCAGCAACTTTTGATGCTTTAAAAAGAATCAATGTCATTCTGATCGACTTGTGTCGCGACATGTGGACTTACGTGAGCATGGACTATTTTAAACAAAAGACCAAAGAAGGTGAAGTAGGGTCATCGGCGATGCCGCACAAAGTGAATCCCATTGATTTTGAAAATGCCGAAGGGAATTTGGGATTGGCCAATGCGATGTTTGAACATTTGTCCGCCAAGCTTCCGATTTCTCGATTGCAGCGTGATTTAACCGATAGCACGGTTTTAAGAAATATCGGAGTTCCTATGGGACACACCATTTTGGCTTTGCAAAGTTTGATGAAAGGATGGGACAAGTTGTTGTTGAATGAAACACAGCTGAAAGCGGATTTGGATAAAAATTGGGCGGTAGTGGCAGAAGCCATTCAAACCATTTTGAGAAGAGAGAATTATCCAGAACCCTATGAGACTTTGAAAAAGTTGACCAGAGGAAATGAGATTACCCAATCTTCGATTCAACAATTTATTGATGAGTTGGAGGTGAGTGATAAAATAAAATCAGAAATGCGCGCCATTACTCCTTTTACCTACACAGGCGTGCACATGATGGATGAAGTAGAATAATGAAAAAGCAAGCATTCAAGGATATTATAGCGCTGTGTAGACCCTACAAGCGCGAATTGTTGTCCAATTTTCTTTTGAATATTGTCAATGCGATTCTATCGTTGTTTACCTTCTTGAGTGTCGTACCTTTTCTTTATATCCTGTTCAATGTTGAAGGGAGTAAGAACCCCGCTCAGAATGTAGGTTGGTGGCAAAAGGCAGAGTCCATGCTGACAGGGTACGTGAACGTCCATGGGCAAATCTCAGCCTTGATGTTGATGTGCTTGGTGATTGTGTTGTTGGCCTTTTTGAAGAATGCATCCAATTATATCGCGTTGCTCAGCATAGCCAAAATAAGAACTGCCATATCACGGGACTTGCGCAGAGATTTGTACAAGAAAGTGCTCAAGTTGTCCATTGCTTTTTATAGCAATGAAAAGAAAGGAGACTTGATATCGCGTATGACCAATGATTTGATGGAGATTGAGTTTTCTGTCATTGGCGCATTAGAAGGATTGCTCAAAGCGCCCATCATGCTTGTGTTGAGTTTGGTGACGTTGTTTGTTCTGTCATGGAAATTGACATTGTTTGCATTGATTTTCTTGCCGTTAAGCGGTTGGTTGATTTCTAAGATTGCCAAGAGCTTGAAGAACGCTGCCAAAAGAGGGAAAGGCAGTTTGGGTGAATTGATTTCTGTAATAGAAGAGACTCTTACAGGAATGCGCGTGGTGAAAGTTTTTAATGCGGAGCAATATTTTGAGCAGAAGTTTCAAAACGAAAATCAATCCTATTTTAAATTGATGCACCGCCTGTACAAAAGAGAATATTTGAGTTCGCCGATGTCTGAATTTATTTCGATGGGGGTGATTTCGATTCTGCTTTTTGTTGGTGGAAAAATTGTATTAGAAGGTCAAATGTCCGGCGCGATGTTGATTGG
>CANHIV010000020.1 GCA_947460525.1 Flavobacteriales bacterium | reverse complement strand
CCAACCAATGTGGATCATCCACCTCACAGATTTTGGCATTGAATTTCCCATGTGTGGAGGAAGATTACGATTCAGATGGTACGATTAACTTATTGGACAATTGTTACATGATGGCCAACGCGGATCAGCTGGATACCGATGCAGATGGAGTAGGTGATGTTTGTGATAATTGCCCAACATATGCGAATCCTGACCAAATGCTGGTTGTTCTTTATCAAGATGCTGATGGCGATGGTTTTGGAAATTCGGCTATCACTGTCATGGGTTGTCCCGGTATGACTGGTGCGGCCAGCGTAGGTGGCGATTGCAATGATGCAAATGCTTTGATGAATGAACTTTTCAATTTCTATTCTGATGCAGACTTAGATGGATATGGTTCTGGAACATTGCTCATTCCGGTTTGTGCGCAATCCGCTACAATGGCACCATCGGGTTACTCCGCAGTCAATACAGACTGTAACAACGCCAATTTTAATATCAAGCCCAGTGCTATCGAGATCTGCGGCAATGCCATTGACGAAGATTGTTCTGGCTCGGATTTGATTTGCCCAAGCACAGGCATCTCGAATACGGTAAATGTTATATCCATCGGCAATTACGGAACAGGAACACAAACTAACGTTGGTATCAATTTCTCTTTGGGCGCTGACAACATAGAGTCGCCTGGAACAGGTGTCGATCGATGGCTGCAGTTTACCGCTCAGGCCAACGCCATTCGTTTGGAACTCATTGGAAGCACCATTGCCCAGGACGACAATGATATTGCGTTGTACAATTACACAACATCAACGGGTCAACCCCTTATTCCTTTGGATGTTGAGAATGATGTTGCTCCATCGGCACTTGGAATTTCCACAGACGGCGGAAATGAGATATTGTATTATGATCAATTGGAAGTGGGAAGTACTTATTGGATATGTGTCAGGAATTTGAACAATGTATATGGTCCCTGTAATTTGCGCATAGCCTATTTGCGAGGAAGTTCAATGGACATTGGACCCTACACCAACTACACGAATGTTTACAGCAACACCTGTCAGAATTTTAAATGCAAGCACATTCCAGGAGCATCGTATTACACTTTCAAGCTTTGGAACGGAGGCGTGGCATTGAATGAACCTTATTGGACGTAT
This sequence comes from Flavobacteriales bacterium, assembly GCA_947460525.1. Classification (GTDB taxonomy): domain Bacteria; phylum Bacteroidota; class Bacteroidia; order Flavobacteriales_D; family Sanyastnellaceae; genus CAMCTV01. The sequence goes on along the minus strand of CANHIV010000020.1, from coordinate 7,484 downwards.
TCCACGCCACCACCAACAACCAGCACGGCAACAACGGTATTGCAATTGGGCAAGTTGGTGGGCGCCAATATCAATGATGTTCCTCAGCAACATACGGTATTGATTGATACGCAATATGCGTTGAAAGATGCTTATGGAAACACGGAGTCGGTGGTGGGCAATGGAATTCTTCCGGGTGTATTTACCTTGAATACTGAAGCCGATTTGAATTTAAGAACAACCGATCGTTGTCCCATATACAAGAGTCCTATTTCAGGATCAATGGCAACCAACCGAAGTGTTTGCGGGACCAATCGATACGTTTGGGAGTTAACGATGAATGCCCCTTCTGTTGGACTTCCATTAGAGGTGAATGGCGCATTGGGAGGGTCAAGGATTATAAGTTTGTCTACGCTTCCAGGTATTGCCAACAATCAGCAGTACGATATACGCATTGCCACCATGCATTTTGATCAGCAGACAGAGAGCAACTTTGGAAGTTCAGCTTGTATGCGCACCATTGGATTTGCTGGAGCACCCATCGTTGATGAGAGTGAGAATGACAATACAGACAAACAGCGCTCAACCCAAATACAACTTTACCCCAACCCCAGTGGCGGAGAGCGTGTTGTTCTAAACGTCAACGGAATGGACGGAGAGACAATGATAACCATCACAGATGCAACGGGACGCATTATCGAGCAGATGACCAAAATCATCGAAGGAGAATACTACCAACAGGAGATCATGTTCCAACAACCGCTCAGCAGTGGGTTGTATCAGATTACAATAGAGAATGGAAATCACAGAGCATCAATACGGATGGTTGTAACGAGGTAGAATAGATTTACTTAGGTTAAAGAAAGCAAAACCCCGTCGAGAGATGGCGGGTTAGGGGATTTAAAAAATACTCCACTTGGAGTATTGGTTATTTTGATTTATTGGATCATATTAGCTTTTAAAACTTTTAGTGATGAAAACGGTGTTTATATTGATTTTGAATTTTATTGTTATTTCTAACAACATAAAAGGGCTAATTACAGAAGAGTAGAAGAAAGTAGCACCAAACACTAATTATCTTTCTTCTGAAAAAGATGCTTTGTCAGCAGACATATCGTACAAAATAATACCTGCTCCCGGCAATACTTGTTGTTACGATGTTTACATGGATGGTAGATTGCTCATTCATCAGCCAAATGTGCCAGGATTACCCGGAAATGAAGGATTTAAAACCAAAGATGGAGCTGTAAAAGTTGCTGAACTTGTGATTAGTAAAATTAAGATGGGTGAGATGCCGCCCAGTATTTCAATAGAAGAAATGAAAAAGTTAGGGGTAATCTAAAGTCAGGTACAGCAATGTGTTATTTCGCTTCAAAATTTAATCGTTTTTGTCAGATGTTTTTTTCAATATAAATGGTCTATATACTACGTAATAATTTGAGCAGAGTGTGGTTTGTTTTAGAGTCAAATTGAGAGGTTTTGTAAATCTAAAGAATAGCCTGGGTTGTATATTGTTTGAAACAAAAAAATACTCCATTTGAAGTATTGGATATGACGTTTGCATTATGTATGTTTGTTATTATGTGGAATAATGCCGTTAAGTTCTTTCATTCTTGGACAGCGCTGATTTTAGTGTTGTTCAATAGTGCTTTGTTCTTATTCGGTAATGTGGCTTTGTTCAATGCCCAGGAACCTGTTTATTTTAGTTATGCCAATCCCGAATTGAATTTTCAATTGAATACTGGTCCTCATTATGCTGGGGCAGGTGTTAGTACATATGATTACAACGAGGATGGATGGGATGATTTAACAATTTGCATCTCGGGAAGTGCTACCCTTTTGTACACCAACAACAATGGTCAATTGGAACAGGCCTATTCCTTTCCTAATAACTTGGAAACAAAACAATGTTTGTGGTTTGATTTAGAGGAGGACGGAGATAATGATCTTTTTGTGACTAGGAGGTTTGGGCCACCCCAGTTGTGGCGCCAGAATGCGGCAGGAGGTTTCACTCAAATAGACATTCCATTTTCAGCTTATTATTATCAAAACATCAATATGTGGGGAGCCACTTTGGGAGATGTAAATCAAGATGGATTTTTGGATATTTTCATTGCTTGTGGAGGAGGTGTTACGGATTCAAAAAATATCTTTTTGTTAAATAATCAGCAAGGCAATTTTTTTGAACCTCAACCGGGAGAGGCTTTCTATGACTTTACGGGTTCTGTGAAATCATCCTTTCAACCTGTATTTGTTGATTTAAACAGAGACAATGAACAAGATTTATTTATTACGAATGATTACTTTCAAGGCAATGAGTTTTTTGAAAAAAACGATTTGGTTGACTTTCAAGATAAATCCATAGAAAGCGGATTGTTCATTCCGGGTAATTCCATGTCAAATTCTTGGTCGGATTATGATGGTGATGGTGATATGGATTGTTTTATTACTAATATAGGTGTGAATCATTTGATGGAGAATAGTGGAGAAGGTCAGTTCATTGATGTTTCAGTTCAGAAAGGTGTCGACATGAATTTTTGGAATTGGGCCGCATTATGGATTGATTTCGAGAATGACGGCGACGAGGATTTAATCAGTATGGGTCGTTCACTCTCTGATCCCGCTGTTTATGATTACTTTTTTTTTAAGAACGAAGGAGGTATGTTTTTTTCGCAAAGTATTTTATCCATGGGGTTATTTCATCCTTCTTTTGTGGCAAGCAAGTTTGATTTCGATCAAGATGGAAAATCTGACATCATTATTATACCAGATTCCTTTCAACCGATTAAAATTTTCAAGAATTTATATGCAAGCGGAAATTCAGTGAATTTAACTTTTAAAGGTCGGGTGAGCAATCGAAATGCTGTAGGAACTCGTTTTTTAACCTGGGTTAATGGAAATAAGAAGGAGCATTACATTAGCAGTGGCCAGGACTATTTGACTCAATACTCCCAACATATCAATGTCGGTATTGGCTCAGCACAGCAGATTGATTCTGTTCAGATTTTCTGGCTGAGTGGTCTTGAAGAAACTTATTATAATATTCAACAAGGCGAAAGAAGAGAATTTATAGAAGGCTTGTCATTTGGCGAAGTTTTAACTTCACAACCAGCTATTTGTGCTGAAGGAGATCAATTTACGCTTACTGTATCGGAAAAATGGCCCTACGCGATTTGGGAAAATGGTCAATTGAGTCATACAATCACCGCAGACCAATCAGGTACTTATGGAGTTACCGTTCTTACGGGAAAGGGCCATCCTTTTAGCTTGTCAGTCAATATGCCTTTGGCAGAGACTCCACAAGTTGAGTTTGAGGTTTCTCCTATCGTTTGTTTTGGAGATAATAATGGAAGCATAGAGGCCCATGCATATTTTCAGGATACTGTAATTGTTGACCTAATAGACTCCCAGCTAACTTCTGGCAATTATCCCGTATTATTTTTTTATAACCAAGGATATTGCTTTGTCCAGGATACAGTCCAACTCATAGAACCTAATCCTATGTTCTTTTCAGGGCAGGATAGTATCCTTGTCTGTCCGGGAGTCTTGGCTGTTTTAGAATTGACTGTTTCTGGTGGAGAGGGTCCGTACGACTGGACAGGGGATATATTGGGCGATAGTATCCAATCGGGAATTTATCCTTTCTCCGTTGTAGATAACAGAGGTTGTATTATTCAAGATACGATTGTCATACAAGAGTTTCCAGAGGCTTCAATTTATGCTCAATCCAACCACACAACATGTGAGAATTTGAGTGATGGAGAGATAATTCTTTTCCCAGATAGCGTGTTTGAGCCTTCCGGCAGCGAGGTTTATCCTAAAATATTGGATTCTTTGATGGCTGGAGAGCATAGCGGTATTGAGTGGGACAACCATGGTTGCCCTTACCAATGGTCCGCTTTTATTGATGAAGGAGATTTCTTTTCTGGCCAATTGTCGGTAATAGATTCCATCACGATCTGCGATTCCTCGGAAGTCCACTTGGCTGCTGATTGCATTACTTTTTTAGGGGAAAATGGACAAGTTGAATTTCAAACTCAGCAAGGAAATGAACTCATACCTGGTGAGCAGATGGTTTTGATTGCTCATAGCAATGGTTGCACATTGGATACTAGTATTGCTGTTTTTGTTTCACCTATAGATTTATTGGAACTTGAGCAACAGAGCTTGAATAATCAAACAGTGTTAATACTAAATAATATTGTAGGTGTGGAAAATCCCATAATTAGTTGGAGCAATGGGCAAACTTCCCCAAGTTTGAATGTCGATAGTAGTGGCTTCTTTGAGGTGACGGTGACAGATGGATTTGGTTGTGTTTGGTCGGACTCTATTTGGATAGAGGCTAATCAGATAGAACAGTTGGCGAATGTTCAATATTTTCAAATCATCAATCGTCAATTAACAAATACTTCAAATCAGATATTGAGTAACATCAATGTCTATAATTTGCTTGGACAAAAAGTAGCGTATATTGAAGAATTGCGGCCGGGAAGCACTTGGGATACTTCGACGATTAACGGTTTCTACATATTAACAATCAATAATCAAATTACAAGTAAAATCATTCTACAATGAAAAAGTTTTTTCTAGGTATTATTTTGTCCATTTGTGTGCAGGTTTGTTTGCAGGCACAGACAGTCGGAGGACTTGACCCGGATTACGGAACTAGTCAGAATATTGCAGGTGTTATTGTAAATTCTTGGGTTAACCAAATAATTCCTGACGTGGGAGGTGTTCAAACGGACGCTGTGGTTTACTCATGTTTCCAGTTGGATCGGAAAATGTTAGTGCTTTGTAAAACAACGCAGGGAACTACCAAGGGTTTTTCAATTTTGCGATATTTAGAAAATGGAGTTTTGGATACTTCTTTTGGAACAGCGGGTAAGTTGTTTTTCAGTTTTGCATCACTTCCCAACTGCGATCCCAATTTTATATTGGTTCACTTGGATGGAAATATTTATGTTTCAGGTCGTAATTGGGATTCTGCTGCTTCAATAGGAACCATTTTTGTTGCAAAACTCAGTGGTGCAGGGGCAATTGACCCCGCCTTTGGAACAGCGGGCTTGGCGACTTATTCTTCTGCATCGGGCAATGTTGAACAGACAGGCTTCGCAAAACTCGTTATTCAAACTTCAGGTCGGTTGATAGTTTCCTCAGGAGCGGGATTGATCGGATTTCTTCCGAATGGGATGTCGGATAGCAGCTTTAGTGTAAATGGTTTTTTTGCTTTATCAGCTCAGCAAAATGTGTCTTTGTATAGAACTTATTACAGTTCATATAGTGGTACTTACAATCAAAGTTCAAATTCAAATCCCAGTAGAAGTTTAATTGATTTTGAAGTGCTAAACGATGGTAATCTCAAAATACTTGTATCTGCTCAAGCTTATCTAACCGATTATGCCTATACCGGTTCTTACTCCTATGACTGTAGTTATTCCTATCCATGTGGATCGTATTGCTGTTCATACAGCTGGGGAAGTTGTGTTAGTTGGTGCACTTCATGGTGTTATTATTACCAAACCTGTTATCAAACCTATGAGGCCTGGTCCTCTGCGCTTTTTTACAAGCCTGTGTTGTATACTGTGGGGTCTAATGGAAATTATATCGGTATTCAGACAGATCCAACTGTTGCATATGAGAGTTTTTCTGGGTATTCAAAGAAATTACAATTAGCAAAACTACAAAATAATTTTGTTGCGGTTTTTGATGATTATCGCAATGAAATAAAAACTTTTGACAGCTCTTCTAATAATTCTGTGAAGACAAATGCGTTCTCAATTAATTCATCCCTCCAGAGTTCAATGATTGTTCAAAAAGATGATAAAATCGTTATTTCACAGATATCAGGGACTTCAATGAAATCTGCAAATCTTTTCCGTTTGCAGAAGATGTCAGATCAGCCAACTTCTGGGGATGCATTATTGGATGCAAGCTTTAACAATACTCCTGTTTTGATGCTACCTGCAAACCAAACCGTGAATCCAGCACCGTTGGCAAAAGATGATTTTGGGAGAATTTATGTAACTGGGGCAAAGGGGACTGATGAAATTGTAGCGGGTAGATTTTTTGCTGAAACAAATGTGACCATCAACGAGACATTGACTTCCAATGCAACTTGCCAAACCAATGCTGCTATCACCCTATCTTCAACAAGTGGGGGAACACAACCATATACAGTAGAGTGGTTCCTCAATGGAGCTTCCATTTTATACACCACGGGTATAAACACCTCATCGGGCGATGTTGTCAATGGTCCGACCAATTCTTTTTCATCAGGAAATCTAAGCGTTACGGTTACCACGGCATTGGGTCAGGCGTTTACAGAGAATTATTCTATGCCCTTCAATCCCACTCTCGCTTCTGCTGCTGGGACCAATGCGCAAACAGGCTGTATCAATTTCCCCATCACCAATATCGTATACAATACCCTTGGAGCATCAGGAGGATCGGTTACAGGACTCCCTGCGGGACTGATAGGAACTTGGTCTGCCAATACCTTTACTATTTCTGGTACCCCCACTCAAAGCGGAGTGTTTAATTATACCATAACCATAGTAGGTGACTGTCCTGGAGTAAGTAATACAATCTCAGGAAGTGTAACCATCAATAGTATTCCCAATACCATTTCGCTCACATCGGCTGGCGGGACCAATGCTCAAACTTTAAGCTTTAACCCCATTGCCAATATTACTTATTCCACCACGGGCGCAACTGGTGCAAATTTTTCAGGACTACCAGCTGGACTATCTGCGGTGTGGGCAAATAATACAGCTACCATCAGTGGAATCCCTTCAGTCAGTGGAACCTTTAATTACATGGTTACAATGACAGGAGGTTGCACCAATGGGACCAATAGCGCAGTTGGAGTTATAAATGTGATTGCACCACCTGTGATTACCTCTTTTTCTCCGGCCTCTGCTCAACCCGGAGATGCGGTAACAATTACTGGTACAGGATTCAATGCCCTTGCGGCCAATAATATTGTGTTTTTCGGAGCTACTCGTGCTGTGGTAATCAATGCCAGTGCTACCAGTGTTACAGTAACGGTTCCTTTGGGAGCCACTTATGCTCCCATTACGCTCTTGAATGTTAGTTCTGTGCTCGCTGGAGCGAGTCAGGGAAAATTCAACCCCATTTATGCCCCTGCAAAAACCAACATTACAACAAGTGATTTCCTCCCAAAAGTAGATTTTACTGTCGGTAATTCCCCTTTTGATGCTGCGATAGGTGATTTGGATGGCGATGGCAAGGCAGATCTGGCAATTGCGAATTATTCTTCAAATACCGTCTCTGTCCTACGCAATACCGCTATTAGCGGTTCCATCAATACGAGCAGCTTTGCTCCCAAGGTGGATTTTGCCACGAGTACAGGCCCGGGTTTTGTTGCGATAGGAGATTTGGATGGCGATGGAAAAGCAGATTTGGCAATTGCCTGTCAAAGCGGTTTTGTCTCGGTCTTCCGTAATACCGCCACGAGCGGTGCCATCACTGCGAGCAGCTTTGCT
>CANHIV010000019.1 GCA_947460525.1 Flavobacteriales bacterium | reverse complement strand
TCCTCGCAGGCCTGCACGATGGCTTTGTCTTCTTCCAACTCGCTTGTTGCAACTACTACATGATGCACAAGTTGGCTGCTTTTTAATCTTACAATGAGCCAATGCAAAAGCGATTTGTTTTGATACAACGGTAATAACATTTTGCCGGGCAATCTTGTTGATCCCATTCGGGCTTGAATCACCAAAGTAACAGAGGGCAATTCACTCATATCGATAACAGTTTTTCGTCAATGAGTTTTTTAAGAATGGGCAAATAATACAAAATGCTCTCTTTTCTTTTTTCTGCAATCTCGATCAAATCATGTTGGCCATCTGACCAAGAAATCAGGTGGAACATCCTGTCAATGTCTTGTCGGCGCTTGTCATTGGGCTCGATAGAAGAGGGAAGCAAATTTCTTTTGCCCATGCGGGGTTCGCCAAAGGGAACCAAGCACAAGGGCTTGGGGTTGTTTTCCAATACCAAGCAGCAAGATAAATAGGCCTGCACAGAATCTTTCATCGCATCAAACGAAATAAAGTCCTTGTTGTCCAATGAGGTGTGGTATTGGCTATAACGATGGTACATGGATCGGGTGATAGATCCCATGGGTAAATTAAATCCGGGTGAACAATATTGGCGTTCATCGCTTCCTCCTACCGCAAACGGAATGACAGAGAAAGGCAAATTGGCATGTTGAAAAAAGTGTTGGGTTGCGCGTTCTACTGCACCATTTTCATGCTTGGATTGCTTGAACACAAAAGGTGCATCATCCCCACAGCAAGTCATCACATACCCAGCTTTGGTGTGGGCCTTCATGTGTTGGCCATATTCAGAAAGATAGGCAATGACTCCGATGGTTTCAGGTGCCATGATAAATCGATAGGTGTACTTTCTGTTTTCTACGGCTGCAAGCTGCTGATACAGATAGGCCATGCACAAAGGTCCACTCAGCTCGTTATTGGCCATGCTTGGGTGACATAGATAGGTGGACAAAACAATTTCCTCTTGGGTATTGCCAGGTAAAACGCAATGGCCTACAGTAATACTTCCAGGAGCCAATTCACTTTGAATAACTACTTTGTATTTGCCTGTTTTGGGAAGTCTTTGAAGGGTGTTGTAATCGATGCAAAAGCCCCAAGTCTCCTTGTAGTAACTCGTGATATAAGGGATGGCATCAGGCTGATTTTCGATAGTGAAAAAACGTGAACGCAATTCCTCCCATTCTACTTCTCCTTCAAATGGAATACTGTAGTTGACAATGTGGAGATTGCATTTTTTAAAGTCACAGATCTTTTCCCCTTCCGGTGTGATGATGTAGGCATCGGTAATGTTCCATTCATTGGGAATGGTCCAATCAAATACTTCCATACCTGTGGTGTATTCGATCAATTCCAATGGCATCAACTCTTGGAGTATGCGAAATGATGACCTTAATCCATTCCCGCTTATGCTTCTGCAAATGGGCCAAAGTCGATCAAAATAACTTTCCATTTCATGTGTAGAAATGGGTGTCACTAATGGAAAAATGGGTGTCATGTCCATAAACTTTGTTCTGGGGATAAGGTCAATCGATGTATGCCGGGTGCATAAGATTGCTGGATCAATGTTTTTATTTTTTCATACCAAATTTCATCTTGTACAAAATCTATTTCTGAAGTGTCTAACATCAAAACAGTAAGATGAGGATGTTGCTGAAAATGCTGAATGTATTGGGACTGAATATTGCTCAGATATGCATCGGTAATCCCCTGTTCATAAGACCGTCCTCGCTTTTTTATGTTCATTTGAAGACGTTCTGTATGCACGTACAAATACACAATTAAATCAGGTGTGGGCATCTGTTGCGCTACCAACTCATACATTTTATTGAACAATTTTTTTTCGTCCTCTTGCAAATTGTTAGAAGCGAAAATATTGCACTTGGCAATAAAATAGTCGGAGATAATCTTGGGTTGAAACAGGTCAGGTTGCCATTCTTTTTTAAGTTGAGAAAATCTCTCCGATAGGAAACTCAATTCAAGTGGAAAAGCATACCGTTCGGGTTGCTCATAGAATTTGGGCAAGAACGGGTTGTCGGCAAATTCTTCCAACACCAAATTGGCTTTCCAATCGGCGGCCAGTTTTTGGGACAACGAAGTTTTGCCGGAACCTATATTCCCCTCAATCACCAAGTATGAATAGGGAAGACTCATGCGATTTTAACGGGAACTGGTGCGTCTTTTAATTCAGCAAGTAAGGCTGAAATGTTTTTTTTTGATGACGGATGTTCCAATTCACCGGCGATTTCAGCAAGGGGTGTTAGGACAAAAGAGCGCAAATGCATTTTGGCATGCGGGACAACCAAAGGCTCTTCTGCAATTTGACCTTTGTACAACAGCACATCGACATCCATCTCACGACTTTGGTAAATCCCTTCGGTTCTTTGTCGGCCATAGTACTCATCGATTTCTTGTATTTCTTTTTTGATTTGAGCAAGACTCAAATCGGTTTTTACACCCAAAACACAATTGTAGAATTGGGGGGTCTCCTCGGGCATTTCCCAACCTGGCGTTTCATAGATGCCAGAGCGCAAAACAACATCGCCAATGTTGAAATCGATAAAATCTGTTGTTTCCTCAATTAAGGCCAATCGATCTCCCAAATTTCCACCAATACTAAAAAAGACTAAAGAATCCATCATGGCCACGAAAGTAGTATCAATTATTCAGATTTGGTTATAGATTCGCTCACCCAAACTTTAGTATATGTCTTTCGGAAAAACCATTTTGGCCGCAATGATCGGCACCTTTTTAGCTTTTGCTGCTGCTGTTATTTTGTTTATTTTATTGGTTATTGGTCTCGTCGCTTCGTCTATGAGTGACCATGGTGGTGCGTTGTCAGAGATGTCTGTACTGCGCATAACACTCAATCAGCCAATTTTAGAGCGCGGTAATGAAGAAGGGTTGAATTTTGATTTCAATACTTTCAGTAAGAAAGACAACCTTTATTTGGATTTGTTGAGAAAGGACTTGAGAAAAGCCATGACCGACGAGCATATATCAGGGCTTTTGTTAGAAATGGGCGGGGTATCCGGAGCACCTGGAACTTTGAAGGAGGTGCGTGATATGCTTATGGAGTTTAAACTTTCTGGCAAGTGGGTCATTGCCTACGGAGAAAATTTGTCGCAAGGGGATTATTACATCGCTTCTTGTGCCAATGAGGTGTACATGTATCCTACAGGAATGATGGACTGGAAAGGATTGAATGGTGAGTCCATGTTCTTTAAAAACATGTTGGATAGATTGGAAATTGAAGCGCAAGTGATCAGAGGGAGAGATAACAAATTTAAGAGTGCCGTTGAACCATTTATCTATGATCATCTTTCAGAACCCAACCGTGAGCAGATGACATTGCTGTTGGGACAAATCTGGAATCAAATGGTGGGTGAGATTGCCCAATCCAGACAGATTTCTGCGGAGGTATTGAACCAAGCTGCAGAAAACTTGTCATTCCTAACGCCGAAAGAAGCCATCAAGGCAAAGGCGTTGGATGGTTTGAAATATTATGATGAAGTTTTGGCCATCGTCAATGAAAAGATCGGCAAGTCTTTAACGGAAAAAACACCATTTGTTCAATATGCAGATTACCGTGAGATGAACCATGAGGTGAATTTGGATTTTGAACAGGAAGATTACATTGCGGTGGTCTATGCCGTAGGTGAAATTCAGCAAGGAAAAGGAAGTGATGACGTCATTGGAAGTGACCGAATAGCTGCAGCCTTAAGAAAAGCGAGATTGGATGAGCATGCCAAGGCCATTGTCTTTCGTGTCAACTCTCCTGGTGGAAGTGCCTTGGCTTCAGATATTATTTGGAGAGAGACAGAATTGATCAAGTTGGCGGGAAAACCTTTTGTTGTGAGTATGGGAGATTATGCAGCATCAGGTGGTTATTATATTTCGGCAAGCGCGGATAGAATTTTTGCCAACCCCCAAACCATTACAGGTTCTATTGGAGTGTTTGGCATTGTACCCAATCTACAATCCTTCTTGGACCACAAATTGGGCATTACGGTGGATAGAGTAGAAACCCATTCTCATGCAGATTATTTTTCAGTGTTAAAACCATTTGATGAGATGGAAATGCAGAAGATGAATGATATGATCATTGGGATTTATGATGATTTCCTTAGTCGTGTTTCCAAAGGCCGCGGCATGACCATAGCCCAAGTGGATAGCATTGCGAGAGGACGCGTTTGGACAGGAACAGAAGCCAAGAAAATTGGATTGGTAGATGAATTGGGCGGATTGGCGGAAGCTGTGAAGTTTGCAGCCCAAAAGGCAGGAATGGCGGACGACGCAAAGACCAAAGCTTTTCCTAAGATGGTGGACCCATTCACAGAATTGCTAGGTGGGGTAGCAGAAGCAAAACAAGATATTTTATTGAAAGAATTGGCAGGGGAACAATACCCCGCATACAAACAATTGAGATCGATGGTGGCAAAGCCCGGTGTTTATGCAAGACTGCCATTTGTTTGGGAGGTGAAGTAAATGGAGACGCAGAAAAAGTCGATGGATGAATTGAATAGGAAGGATGTTTCCGAATTCAAGTCCATGTCTAAATTCCCGCTGGTGGTCATTTTGGATCAAGTGAGAAGTGGACTAAATGTTGGCAGTGTTTTCAGAACTGCAGATGCGTTTGCTTTAGAAGCTGTCGTATGCATTGGCTTTACCCCAGTGCCTCCGCATAGAGAGATACTGAAGACAGCGCTCGGCTCATGTGATTCTGTAAATTGGCAACACTTTGAAAAAATTGATTCGGCCATTCAACATTGGAAAGACAAGGGCTATGCCATATGGGCATTGGAGCAGACACAAGGCAGTGTGCCCTTGGAAACCATGAATTTGAAGGGTCAGCCAACAGTATTGATATTGGGCAATGAAGTAACTGGGGTAAGTGATGAAGCTTTGCAGTTGTGTGATGGGTGTTGGGAGATTACCCAATACGGGACCAAACATTCTTTGAATGTGGCGGTGAGTGCAGGAATGGCCATCTACCAATGGGTGCGCAATTTTCAAGATGGGCAATAAGCGAATTTTAAAATCAGATTTACCCACCAAAATTTGTCCGGTTTGTCAGCGCCCTTTTTCTTGGCGCAAAAAATGGGAGCGGGACTGGATCAATGTTATTTATTGCAGTGAGCGCTGCCGGCGCACGGGAAAAACGGATGAAAAGAAAGGTTGATGAAAGTTTTTTAATTGTTCAGCGTTGTGGTTCTCTTTTGGTCTTAATTTCGCCCCGAAGATGAAAAATTCCTTTATCAAAGATTTAGCGGTATTATTTAAACTAAGACTTTCTGCCTTGGTGATTGTTAGTTCTGTCACAGGTTATGGAATGGCCGTTGAAGTTTGGGATGCTGTTGAATTGATGTATCTGATTTTTGGAGGAATCCTACTTACCGCTGGTAGCAATGGAATGAATCAGGTTTGGGAAATCGAATTGGATAAATTGATGCACAGAACCATGAACCGCCCTTTGCCTCAAGACCGAATGACTTTGAGAATGGCAACCGTCATCTCACTTTCTGTTGCTGTTGTTGGTGTAGCGCTGTTGTGGTCGGGATTAAACTTGGCTTCCGGAGTATTGGGATTATCCGCTTTTGTCCTTTATGTATTTGTCTATACACCATTGAAGAGAATTTCAAGTATAGCTGTTTTTGTCGGAGCAATACCGGGAGCAATTCCTCCCATGATTGGCTATCTGGCGCATACAGGTCAATTTAGTTTGGAGGCAGGTATTTTATTCGCGGTGCAGTTCATGTGGCAGTTCCCCCATTTTTGGGCCATTGCCTGGGTTTTGCAAGACGATTATTCCAGAGCGGGATACAAGCTGTTGCCTTTTGAGGAAGGTCGCTCTAAAAAAAGCGCATTTCAGATTTTAATCTATACCTTCTTTCTTATTCCAGTAGGCATGTTGCCTTGGGCAATTCCAGTTCAACATCCCATGGTGGGCAATTGGGCCATGATTGTGGCGGTATTAATGGGCGTGCTCATGTCCTATTATGCAGTGCAATTGTACAAGTCTTGTGAAGTAAAGGATGCAAAGAAATTGATGTTCGCATCATTTATATATCTGCCAGTAGTGCAGATCATTTACGTAATGAATCAGATATAACAAGTATATGAGTGATAAAATGGATGTTTTTCAAGAAGCGACTCCTGAAGTCAAATTGAGAACAAAGAAAATGATGATGTGGTTGATCATCTTTGCAGTGGTCATGCTATTTGGCGGAATCACTTCGGCTTTAATTGTGCTAAAGGGCAAGATCATGTGGATGCATGTTCAAGTGCCAACGGTTTTTTGGGGAAGTATTGCGGCCATTGTATTGTCGAGCTTAACCATGTGGTTAGGAGTAAAAAGCCTAAGAACAGGAGATGTCAAAAAAACCATGACCATGGTAGCGTTGACCTTCATCTTGGGGATTGTATTTACAATATTTCAAACATCAGGATGGAATCAACTTTCGTCAAAGGGAATGGGCTATACCCAAACCATCAATGATAAAGGGATGACAGTGACCAAATGGAATCCTTTGGGAAAATTTACAGGGGAATACGGAACGGACTATTGGATTGAATACAAAGGGCAACCTTTGGTATTATGGAATGGTCAGTTTTTTGCAAATGATGATGCAAATCATTCACGACCCAAGACGACAGAGGTGATGTCAACGTTTAATGCATCTGGAGCATTGATCAGTGTATTGGTGTATGTGCATATTTTGCACTTGGCCTTGGGATTGATTTACTTGTTGGTCAATCTTAATCGATTGAGAACGCGAACATTAAATCAAGAAAATTGGATGAGTTTATATGCCAATGGTATGTATTGGCATTTTATGGGCATTCTATGGACTTACCTTTTCTTGTTTATTTTTTACATCTACTAAACGAAAAAAAATTACGAATCACTTGCAACAACCAATTAAATTTCAATTTCTCTATTCGCTCGTTTGAGATTTATTGTTATCATTGCAACCGAAAACCATAAACCATGGCTGGACATACAAAAAATTTAAGCAAGGATGAACTTTGGGGTGGTAATGCCTCTCCTTTTGCCGTTTCCTATGGAAAGATGATGATGTGGTACTTTTTGGTATCAGATGCATTGACTTTTGGAGGATTATTAACCGCTTATGGCGTTATTCGTCACAGTAGCTCTGAACCATGGCCCGTAGGGGAGCAAGTGTTTGAAGCTTTGCCGGGCTTGCATGGATCATATCCATTGATGTACGTGGCATTGATGACTTTCATTTTGATCATTTCTTCTGTGACAATGGTATTGGCTGTTGAAGCTGGACATCGTCGTGACAAGAAGGGTGTAATCAAATGGTTGGGATACACCATCATTGGTGGTTTCTTCTTCTTGGGCTCACAGGCTTGGGAATGGTCTCACTTTATCCACGGATCAGGTGGCGGTTTCCAAGTAAACAAGTCACTTACTGTTACTGGTGAGTTGGACAATGGTGAAAAAGTTGAGATGACATTGAATGCAGGTTCATGGGTCAATATGACTTCTGATTTCGGGCATGAATATGAGCACGCGATGGAAGGCGGACATGAAGCCGCTCCTGCAGCAGAGCATGGGCATGGTGGTCATGGTGAGCACACAGAAGCACACGCTGCACCATCGCACGTTGATGTGAACAGCTTGAAGCCAACTGAATTGATTTTGAATAAGTATGTTTTGGTTCACAAGGACGGAAAGGACATTCGCAAAGTAACTGTTAAAGGTGAAGATTGTCAGAAGTTGTGGGATGCCAAAGCAGACGGAACAATGGCTTTTGGTGCCAACATGCACAAGAATGAATATGCGATTCAACAGCAATACGCTAACTTCTTTTTCTTCGTTACTGGTTTCCATGGTTTCCACGTATTCTCTGGTGTTGTTATCAATATCATTGTGTGGTTCATGGCATTGGGTGGTGAGTTCGAAAGAAGAGGTCACTATGAAACCATCGAAAAGATTGGTTTGTATTGGCACTTTGTTGACTTGGTATGGGTATTCGTATTCACCTTCTTCTATCTAATCTAATTCTTATTTGAGTCATGGAAAGAGACGATTTAATTGTAAACGACAGCTACGCGATCAATGCTACTCACTCTGAGGAAGAGGGCAAGAAGATCAGAAAGAAATTGTTTGCTGTAACAGCATTATTGACAGCAATCACAATCATTGAAGTGTTCATGGGTGTTGCTTTCAAAAGGAATGGAACATTTGCTTGGGAAACCATCAAATTGACTTTCTTGGTTTTGACCCTAGTAAAAGCAGCCTACATTGTCCTCATCTTTATGCATTTGGGCGATGAAAAGAAAAATTTGAAATACGTTGTTCTTCTGCCATATGCTTTGTTTATCATGTATTTGATATTCATCGGACTCTATGAAGGAGTAGCTATACAAGAAGCCAATTCTATTTGGAGATAAGTATATTTCAATGGAATCGAAAAAAATGAGAAAGTACATCTTCTTAGGAGGTGTACTTTTTTTATTTCCACTCGTTTGGGTCATCTTTTTTGGGGTGATGGGCACGCATCATTTTAGCACATTGCCCTATTTCGATGCGGCCCATTTGCAAGGTGATACAATAGAAACCCAACATTTCGTGAAGTTTGATGGTGTCAGAAGTGATTTGGGCAATTCATTCAACTCAGATTCATTGAAAGGCAAAGTTTGGTTGGCATGTTTCTACAATCTAAACGATCCC
>CANHIV010000018.1 GCA_947460525.1 Flavobacteriales bacterium | reverse complement strand
GTTTTGGTTTTAAGGCCATCAAATATAACCAATTCGACGATATAACAGTTGTTGGTTATCGGTTAAGGGTTAGGGGTTATCGGTAATCTGCTCACCCAAAACCCATCACCGAAAACTCAAAACCCATCACCGAAAACCCAAAACCCATCACCCAAAACCCAATAGCCATTACCGATCTACTGCACAACCAATCTCAATCTCTCCTCACCCACGATCACCACATACACCCCACTGGCCAAGTTGCCTAACTCGATTTCCACCGCATTGCCATTCATGACAACTTGTGTTTTGTAGACCATCTTACCGGTGATGTCCATCATCTTGATGTCCTTCACTTCCTCGTCGGAGGTGTTGCTGGCGGTTAGCGTGAATCGTCCGTTGCTGGTTGGGTTGGGGTATAGGGTGTAACGACCCTCTAGTTCGGGCGAATAATTATTCGCCCATTCCACTGTACCGTTATTCGCCCATGCCTCTGCGTTCTCGCTCTGCATCACCATCCCTGCCGTTCCCGTCTTCAAACACTGCACTGTTCCCCAGCTGCCGACTTCTCCGTTGGTGTGGATCGGACGAACGCGGACATTGTAGGTCTTGCCGGTGCCCATTCCTGGGACGTTGTTCAAGAAGAATACCGTGGTGTTCAATCCGCCCAATACAGTTACCGCTGGTTGTACAGAAGGCAGTTGCTGCGTGAATTCCCACTCGTAGCGAAGCGCTCCACAGATGGTTCTATCGATAGAAATAGACGATGTGGTGTTCTTGGTATTGGGGCAACGATCCACAGCGCGCAAGGCCACTGGCAATTCTGCATTGAGTGTTACTGTGCAGGTGGTGGTGGCATTGGCTGTTATGCTGGTGTAGTTGCCTGCAGCATCGGGAATCGCGTAGATGACAGGAATGCGAAGGGTGTACACCTTGGCCGAAGCTGACATATTTACCGGGAAGAGGGTTCCCAAGCGCGGCACCACCGAGTTGGCGGTGGTTGTCGTATAGGACCACGGTGTGATGTTCAAATTCGCGTTGTTTTGCGTAGCACTAAGTATATCAAAAATGTAGTTCGTGGCGTTGCCCTTGTACTGCGCCTTGAAGCTCGTGCAGACGTTGTTGTAGATGCCCGTGTAGTTGCTGTAGTAATGATCACAAGTAGTACCCACAAAGAGGTTGAAACACATCTTGGCGCTGGGATTGATGTTACCGCTGATGTTGTGTACTGCGATGTAGTACGTTTGACCAGGGATCAAGTCGTCTGAAATCAAAATTTGATTTCCTGTCGCTAAAGTAGAAGCCGCATACACCTCATGCTCCGTTTCCAGCAATTCAAAGCAGCCATTGTTGTAGCTGTAGAGGCGAATCTCATTGTCACCAAATGCAGCGGATAAACTTGCACGAAGGGTATTGTATTGCGCAGTCAGGCTGTACCAAAGATCCAGACCATTTCCTTCGATCAAATCTGAGTTCGTTCCGTTGTTGAGATTCGCCGATTTCAGCGCGTTACCCGAGCAAGTGGGATACAAAGCCGTGGTCACCGAAGTTGCATTTACAGCAGCGATGGTCAACCCTTCGTCCACCTGACCATCACAGTCGTCGTCTAGGCCGTTGCAGGTTTCGGTGCTGGCCGAAAAAACAGCTGCGTTGTTGTCATTGCAATCTGTGTTATCCGTGACATAACCAGTAGGTGGGTTGCAATTGGAGACAACCACATTCGGATTACCATAACCATCTCCATCAGCGTCCGCATAGAATGATTGCAGAGGATTCACAGTGATGTCAACACTCCCCGTGCAAGTCTGCGTTCCGCTGGTTACCGTGCAGCTGTAGGTGGTGTTGGTGGTTGGTGATACTGTAATTGTAGGGGTGGTTGCGTTGGTGCTCCAAGCGTATGATTGAGATGTATAAAGCTGTTGTACTTCGGCAGGAGAGAGAGAGCGGTTGTATACCACAATATCATCCAACCACCCATGAAAAGGATTGGCATTGCCATCAAAATAAGGAGCATTGCCAGAATAATCAACTCCTGTTCCAATTCCAAAATCTGAATTTTGAGAAACAAACGTGTCGAAATTTGAAATTTGAAAAAATACTTGATTGCCGTTAATATACCACCTTATTCCATCGGAATTTTGTGTGTAAGTCATCATATTCCATTGATTTGGTAGAATATAGGAATAATCAGTACTTGATACATTGGCACAACAATGACTTTGCATAGTTATTTTGCCTGGCCCTTGGCAAGAAAACATATTTAAGTTAAGCAAATAACTATTTCCGCAAATTCCTGATCCACCATAGCCACATACAATCCTTGCTTCCGAACTCTCAGGAAACATCCAAACATTAATTGTTCTATTATTAGAAGGAAATCCGTAAGAAGCTGACTTTATATATGCTCCCGTCCCGTTAAAATAATAAGCACTTCCAATATTCCCAAACCGATCACTTGTCAAAGTAGCTCCATTCACCACACCATTATTCCCATTCCCACTCTCATCATTCGCATTGCCATTGAAAGGATAATACGCCACCAATCCTTGTTGCAAGTTGGCGGGCAATTGAGAAGAAGATCCCGCACCACCGGTTGTATTCATTGTCAACGTGGCAGATTGTCCTGCGCACAATGTGGTGGTGGGTGTGGTGATGTTGCAAGTCAACAACGGCTCCACAGCCAAAGTCAAAGTCACCGTTGAATCACAACCAGCAGCGGAGGTAAATACTTCTGTGTAAGTTCCGGCTGTGGTTAAGGTTTGTGTGCCTAAAGTGTAGGACTGATCTTGGATGATAGTTGCAGAAATACTATTGCTCACTGGTGTGCAAGGTGCTTGCCCACTGAGGTACAAAGCCTGAATTTCTTGGGAGGTGATGGCTCTGTTCCATAGTCCAAAATCATCCATTAGTCCCTGAAAAAAACAACATCGAGAACCATACATGTCAAACCTAGATCCGATATTCAATTTCGGATTAGTTAATCTCCCAAGTTGTGCACATCCCGGATAATGAATAGTCTCTGTCAACTGACCATTAAAATACAAAGTCATTGTATTGTTATCAAAGTCTACTACTTCTACTAAGTGCTGCCATTGGTTTTCAATAAAATCCATTGTGCTCTGCTCCGATGAACCGCACCAATCCAGATGATTCCAATTGTTGAGCTGAATTCCATTGGCATTAGGCCCATTGAGATACACCTGAATACTATTGTTATTCATTGAACGTAAATCAAAGGGATCAGAATTATTTGAAGAGGTACTTGAAGATTTAAACCAAAATGACAAACTAATTTTGTTCGCATTTGAGTAACTCAATTGATTATGCTCACCGCAAAATATATAATCCCCAATACCATTAAAACTGTATGCTCCATTCTGATTTCCAAATCGATCTGTATACAAGGTCGCTCCATTCACTGCGCCGTCATTACCATTCCCACTTTCATCATTGGCGTTGCCGCAGAAAGGCCAAAAACCAACTAGTCCATTGGTGGGGACATAGGCTGGAAGGCAGGTTGTCGTTTGCTGCAACTGTCCAGTTTGATCTTGGTAGAGTTGTTGGATTTCGGTTGAAGAAAGTAATCGATTATAAATACATATGTCATCTATTATTCCATTAAATGCCTCGTTCTGTCCACTTGGATCAATTATAGTATTTCCTATACTCAATTGACCTTGTGATGTATTTATTTCCTGGGCTAATGAACCACTCGAAACTAAGTTCCCATCAAGATAAAAATTACACAAGCTTCCTTGAGCCTGCAAAATAATATGATGCCAACTACCTTGACTAATATTCACAATTGAAGCGAAATCATTATTATTTGTTACACAATATGGGCTATTGGTAGGTGTCAATAAAATACCAAATCGATTGGTATTAGAGAACATACCAAACTCAATCAAAGAACCTGCACCATTTAAATTCGATCCTAAACTATTTAAATTAAACGATCCATTAATTAGAAACCAACATGATACAGATCTTGCATTACTCCCTGTGGGTATGTTTTGCGTCGAATTATCTGAAATTCTATTGTTAACTCCATTAAAACTATATGCC
This sequence comes from Flavobacteriales bacterium, assembly GCA_947460525.1. Taxonomy (GTDB): domain Bacteria; phylum Bacteroidota; class Bacteroidia; order Flavobacteriales_D; family Sanyastnellaceae; genus CAMCTV01. The sequence continues at coordinate 4,822 of CANHIV010000018.1, read as the reverse complement.
CCATTCGCATTCCCAAACCGATCACTCGTCAACGTAGCGCCATTCACTGTTCCATCATTCCCATTCCCACTCTCGTCATTGGCGTTGCCGTTAAACGGATACCAAGCCACCAAGCCGTCAGAGGGGATCTGAGCCAAAAGGGATGAAGAAAAGAGGGGATGAAGGGATGAAGAAATGAGGGATAGAAGAGATGAGGGGACCAGGGAAATGAATCCCGCAAATAGTAACGTAACAAAGAGCTTTTTCATGCTTTGGCTTTTAAGGTTGTCAAATATAACCAATTCAACGATATAACAGTTATGGGCTTGGGGTCATGGGTTAACGGTTGAGCAATTAGTGTGTCAGTGAATCAGTGGATCGGTAAATCAGTTGGGGGTGTCGGTTGGGGATATCGGTTAAGGGTTGTCGGTAATGGGACGCGAGACTTTTAACCCAAACCCATTACCCATCACCCCAAAACGCTAAACCCATTACCAATAACCCCAATCCCAGGACCCAAAACCCAAAACCGCTCTCACTTCCCTCTCAATAAAATCCTCATTTGATAAATGGCCATTTCATTCAGTTTAACAAGCCTTTCCGATTGTGCCTTTCCCTCTTGAATCAAAAGAGCATTGATGTTTTCCAGATTCGAAAGACATATCAATTGATTCACAGTGGCATAATCCCGAATGTTTCCTTCAGCATTCGGATTCTGCTCCCGCCATTGCTGTGCGGTCTTTCCAAACAAAGCAACATTGAGCAAGTCGGCTTCACTGGCATAGGTGGCATGTATTTGCTGCTTATTCAGGACCAACGGAATCAAATGCTCCTGAATCGCCGCCGTATGAATGTGGTAATTGACCTTGGCCAATTCTCTTCTTGCATTCCATTGAAGGTTTTGGTGCTCTTCCAACTTTAATCTTTGATACTCTTTGGTTAAATAAATTTGAAATACTGGACTGAGCCACATAGCAAAATGAAAAGCGATATCCTGATGCGCGTAACTTCCCCCATATCGACCCGACTTTGCCAATAATCCAATGGCTTGGGTTCTTGCTATCCATTGTCCTATGGACATCGAAAACCTATTCACTCCCGATTCCTTTTCAATTACACCGAATTCGGTGTAATTGAATTTTTCATTGTGTATTCTCTCCCAAACCGATAAATACTCTAAAGTATTTTTATTACTAATCCACTTTGCAATTACAGCGCTACCATCTGTTGCTGATGAAGCGATATCCGTCAATGAAATATAATCAGTGCCTCCAATTTGAATGACATGAATAACACGATCTTGAACATTAATTTTTGCCATTTCCTTTTTTTCCACAAATCTCCAAACAACGCCATGCATAGGCAACCTATAAATTATGCAGAGCTGCGCTCAGTGAATCAGTATATCAGTGGATCAGTGGATCGGAAATCTCCCCTCCTGTCGCGAAGCGATCCCGACAGCGAAGCTCGTCGGGACAGGGTGGTCTGTACAGAGCGAGAAACAGAACCCTCTACCCATCACCCAATACCATTTACCCTTTACCCTTTACCCAAAAAAAAAGGGAACAACTCTCGTCATTCCCCCTTGTATTTTGATTTAGATATCGACTATCCCAATGCGAAACGGATGAATCCGGTTGCAGTTAAATCTTTATCTGTAGACTTCATGTATTGCGCAACATTCATCTTGCTGTCCTTGATAAACTCTTGGTTCAACAATGTGTTTTCTTTCATGAATTTACCCAAACGTCCCATGGCGATCTTCTCTGCCATTTCCGCTGGTTTGCCTTCGTTGATCGCTTGCTCTTTACCTACTTCCAATTCTTTTTGTTTGATCTCTTCAGAAACTGAATTCTCATCCAAAGCAACTGGAGCCATAGCCGCAGCTTGCATCGCAACATCTTTAGCAACATCAGCTGAAGTTTCTTTGTTGAAACCTACTACTGAAGCCAATTTGTTTCCTGGGTGGTTGTAACAAAATACCATGCCCGCGTTAACTGTTCCGTAGTAAGACAAATCCAACTTCTCTCCGATTTTACCAATCTCTTCAGTGATCTTGTCATTGATAGACATTCCACTGTCAGCAAATGGCAATGCTTTCAACTCATCCAATGTAGCTGGGTTGTGCGCAATGGCAATGTCCAAAATGGTGTTGGCAACCGCAACGAAAGCTTCGTTCTTAGCAACGAAATCTGTCTCACAGTTCAATACCAACATGGTACCACGTGTGTTGTCTGAAGAAGCTTTAGCCAATACTACACCTTCTGTAGCATCACGGTCACTTCTGTTAGCGGCAACTTTTTGACCCTTCTTACGAAGCAAGTCAATAGCGGCATCAAAATCTCCATTGGCTTCCACCAATGCTTTCTTACAATCCATCATACCAGCACCGGTGATGGTACGCAATTTATTTACGTCTGCTGCTGTAATATTCATAACAATTCTTTTAAAGGATTAATTAAGCTCTTGGCGCACGCTTGCGTGGCTTTGCATCTGCTTTTGCTTCTGCTTTTGCTTCGGTTGCTGGTGCATCTTCTGTCTTGTCCTTTTCAGACTTGCGCTCAGTCAAACCTTCTGCGATAGCTTCGATTACTACATCCAAAATCTTAGAAATTGATTTTGTAGCATCATCGTTAGCAGGAATAGCGAAATCAACTTTACGTGGATCGCTGTTGGTATCCACCATAGCAAATACTGGAATACCCAAACGCTTGGCTTCCGCTACTGCGATGTGCTCTTTCATTACGTCGATAACGAACAAAGCAGCAGGTACACGGTTCATGTCCGCGATAGAACCCAATACTTTGAACATTTTATCATGCGTACGGGTCAATTGCAAACGCTCACGCTTAGACAATGTAGCAGCCGTTCCGTCTACTTCCATTTTCTCGATGTTGGTCATCTTACGTACCGCCTTACGGATAGTAACGAAGTTGGTCAACATACCACCAGGCCAACGCTCAGTTACGAAAGGCATTCCGATAGCGGAAATGCGCTCTGCAACCAAATCCTTGGCTTGCTTTTTTGTTGCTACGAAAAGGATTTTCTTTCCAGACTTCGCGATTTGTTTCATCGCGTTTGCAGCTTCGTCTAACTTAACTGCTGTCTTGTTCAAATCAATGATGTGGATACCCTTCTTCTCGCCGAAGATATAGGGAGCCATGTTGGGGTTCCACTTTCTGCTTAAGTGACCGAAGTGTACTCCAGCCTCCAAAAGCTCGTCAAAACTAACTCTTGCCATTTTATTATATAATTGTTTACTTTCTCAAAAATCAATTCGCCGGTAGCCACCCAAGGGTGAGTCCGGCGAATTTGGATGCTAAACAATGTTCCAGTCCCGCGATTAACGCTTAGAGAACTGGAAGCGCTTACGTGCCTTCTTCTGACCGAACTTCTTACGTTCAACCATACGTGGGTCACGTGTTGTCAATCCCTCCGCTTTCAATGCGGGCTTCCACTCAGGATTAATTTCAATCAATGCTTTGCTTACTGCCAAACGAACTGCTTCTGCTTGACCTGTAATTCCACCACCATCGATGTTGGCTTTGAAATCATACTTTCCTTCTGTACCAGTCAAAGCAAATGGTTGATTCACTTTGTACTGTAATACCAATGAAGGGAAATAAGTTTTCAAATCACGACCGTTGATCATGATATTTCCTGTTCCTTCTGAAAGGTATACGCGTGCTACTGCACATTTACGACGACCTGAAGTATTGGTGTATTGGGTAGTTGCCATACCGATTTGTTATCCTTTAATCTTGTATTCTGTTGGTTGTTGAGCTTGTTGTTTGTGGTCTGAACCAGCATAAACAAACAAGTTGCGGTATACCGCGCTACCCAAACGATTCTTTGGAAGCATACCACGTACAGCCATTTCTACCATAGCTGTTGGGTGCTTCGCCATCATTTCTTTTGGTGTAGCAAAACGTTGTCCACCGGGATATCCTGTGTAACGGATGTAAACTTTCTCATCCCATTTCTTTCCAGTCAATGCGATCTTCTCTGCATTGACGACGATTACATTGTCACCACAATCAGCATGTGGAGTGAACAATGGCTTGTGCTTGCCTCTTAATAGGTAAGCAACTTCTGAACTCAAACGGCCCAAATTCACGCCGGTTGCATCTACTACCAACCACTTCTTATCAGAGGTCTCTTTATTGGCAGAAATAGTTTTATAACTTAAAGTATCCATGTCGTTACGGTTTATCCGTCAAAAACGGAGTGCGAAAGTAATACCTTTTTTTTATTCTACCAAGACTTTTCAACAATGTTTTTCTAATTTACTGAAAATCAGGTAAATATTTTGTTGGGGAAAGATTTTTTATCGCTCCATCTTCTACCAATTCATGCGGACTTGTACCATGCCGGTATGTACAATGGCTCTTCCTGGCGATTGCCGTCCGTTGTACTGCACCGTCCATTGCACGCGTTGCGCTTGATTTTGATATTGCAAGGACCACGTGGCGTTCTTACCGGGTGTCAATCCCTCCAACACATCATAGGCTACACTTTGCAACACATCGCCTGTGTACCACAATTGATGATAGGCCAACTCCGCTGTTACGGCATACTTGCCTGCTTCATTCCATCGCGCTTGCAATGGCACATGCCATGCCCGCATTGGCGCCGCTTCTGCATCCCATTGCTTGATAACATAATAAGGGGTAATCCACCATTGCTGTGATGGATTGCGGTTCAATACCTCTACCTTGTACTGTCGCTCATCTATGATGTAATTGCGCCCGTTCAGGAAATCACTCTGTACAGTTTTCTCTATCTGCACATATTGCGGTTGCACCGACCACCTGCTGTTCCAATTCCAACGAACAAAAGAACT
>CANHIV010000017.1 GCA_947460525.1 Flavobacteriales bacterium | reverse complement strand
TTGATCATTTACAGCTCTCCATGCAATCCAACAGGCTCTGTGTATTCTGCTGATGAATTGAAAGCCTTTGCCGATGTCATTCGTCCTCACCAAGGTCTGTACGTGATTTCCGATGAGATTTATGAGTTGATTCACTTCTCCAATCGCCCTGTTAGTTTGGCAGCGATGGAAGGAATGTGGGACAGAACGATTACCGTTAATGGTGTATCCAAGGCCTTTGCCATGACGGGTTGGAGAATTGGATACATGGCTGCTCCCAAATGGATCATTGATGCTTGTAATAAAATGCAAGGTCAGATTACAAGTGGTGCCAACAGCATTGCGCAGATGGCGGCCAAAGCTGCCGTTGAAGCAGATCCTACTGTCGTAGCAGATATGGTGAAGACTTTTAAAGCCCGCCGTGATTTGGTGCATGGACTTTTATTGGAAATCCCCAATATCAAAATCAACTTGCCGGAGGGTGCATTTTATTTCTTCCCTGATGTTCGTTATTATTTGGGCAAGAAGTCTGGAAGTCGTGTGATGCATACAGCGCAGGATTTGTGCATGTATCTGTTAGAAGAACACCAATTGGCATTGGTAACAGGAGAGGCCTTTGGCGATCCCAATTGCATCCGTATTTCTTATGCCACCAATGATGAAATTTTAAAGGAGGCCATTCACCGTTTGAAAACAGGTTTGGCCGCTTTGCATGATTAAAAAATATTGAATTCGATGTCGCTATTTCAAATTGTTCAGTCTTTTTCCAAGCAACGCTTGATGGTGGTGGGTGATGTCATGATCGATGCCTATTGCTGGGGAAAGGTAGAGCGTATTTCGCCGGAAGCGCCTGTGCCTGTTGTGGCAGTGGAGAAATGGGACCATCGACTTGGAGGTGCTGCCAATGTAGCCTTAAATGGAGTTGCCTTGCAAGCGGAAGTTGCCGTTTGTGCGGTTGTAGGAAATGACAAAGAGGGAGATCGCTGCATTGAATTGTTCAAGGAGAATGGAATTCAAGTTTCAGGAGTTGTACGATCCAATGATCGACCCACAACGATTAAAACCAGAGTCATTGCCGGTGGGCATCACATCGTCAGAATCGATGAAGAAGTAACCCATGGATTAAATCCGTCAGAAGAGGAAAATCTCTTGGTAGCGATTCGTCAAAATATCGAATCTTTCCAACCTACTGTTATTGTTCTGGAGGATTACAACAAAGGTGTAATGACGCCCAAAGTGATTCGTCAGGTCATTGATTGGGCCAATGAGAAAGGCATTGCAACAACGGTAGATCCCAAGAAAGATCATTTTTTTGAGTACCAAAAATGTACCTTGTTCAAGCCCAATTTAAAAGAATTGAGAGAGGGACTTAAGCGCGAGATAGTTGCATCGAGTCAAGATTCTGTTCAAGGGGCTATTTCAGATCTGGAAACCAAAATGAACAATGCCATGACCTTGCTTACCCTTTCTGAATTCGGCATTTGTATGCACAGCCAAGAGGGATTCTTTCATCAAGGCGCACACCCCAGAAAGGTGGTGGACGTCTCAGGTGCTGGCGATAGCGTAATTACTGTAGCTTCATTGGCACTTGCGGCAGGCGCAGATCAATCGTCTATTGCCACCTTGTCCAATTTGGCTGGCGGTTTGGTTTGTGAGAAAGTTGGCGTGGTTCCTATCACGTCAGAAATGTTGCTTTCCGAATTGAAATAAATCTTTGTTCGCAATTTTCAATTGTACCTTTGTCACATGTCTGAGGTAGTGAAGCCGTACAATCAAGGCTCAAAAAAACAAGAAGTGGAGGCCATGTTTGATAACATCGCCCACAAGTATGATTTTCTGAATCATTTTTTTTCTTTGGGAATTGATATCATCTGGCGAAAAAAGGCCATCAGAATGATCAAGAAATTGAATCCAAAATCCATTTTGGATGTGGCCACCGGAACGGGTGATTTTGCCTTGCTAACGGCCAAACATTACAGTCAAGTTGATTCAATTACGGGTATTGATATCAGTGAAGGAATGTTGGAAGTAGGAAGAAAGAAAATCAAGGAGCGTAATCTTGAACACAAGGTGGTATTTAAGAAAGCGGATTCTGAACAATTGCCCTTTGAAGATGGAAGTTTTGATGCTGTCACTGTAGCATTTGGAGTTAGAAATTTTGAAAATTTAGAGCAAGGTCTTTCAGAGATGTTTCGCGTTACCAAGAAAGGTGGCGCTGTAGCGATCATTGAATTTTCTAAACCCAAGCACTTCCCTATCAAACAACTTTTTGGTTTTTATTTCAAATACATCATGCCTACTGTTGGCAATTGGTTATCCAAGGACAGTAGGGCTTATACCTACCTACCAGAGTCTGTTCAGGCCTTTCCTGAAGGGGAGGCTTTTAAGGCGATTTTATCCAAGATTGGATATTCAAAAGTTGAGATTATTTCTCTCTCTGGAGGAATTGCGAGCATTTATTTTGCTCGTAAATGAAAGTAACCGTTTTTCCATCTGCACTTTCGGGACAAGTGTTTGTCCCAACCAGCAAGAGTATCGCCCAACGCATAGTGGCTTGTGCCTTGATGGCCCAAGGTGAAACGAGAATTTCTCATTTTCCCAAGTCAGATGATTGTCAGCATGCCTTGGAAATCGCAAGGTCGCTTGGTGCAGTTGTACGTTTGGACAACGAGCAATGGGTCATTAAGGGTGGATTCCCTTTCAATTTCCAGTCAGATATCAGGCAACCCAAAGGTGTTTTGTTTTGTGGTGAAAGCGGCCTTGCTGCAAGAATGTTCTCTCCAATAGCGGCTCTGTGGCATGAGGAGATTGTTATTGAGGGTGCAGGAACCTTGGTCAAGCGTTCTATGCAAACTTTAGAAGAATGGTTGCCCCAGTTGGAGGTTAAAGTGAAATTGAAAGACCATTGCCTTCCTGCTCGAATTCAAGGACCAATGAATGGCGGTAAGGTATTGGCAGATGAAGTTCACTCATCTCAATTTGTTACAGGCTTATTGCTTGCAGGGGCTGTTACCAAAAAGGGGATTGAGCTAGAAATTGAAAAGGTGCCGAGCATTGGATATGTAGAAACGACGATGGCAGTGGCCAAGAAGTTCAATGTGGAAATGGAGCAAATACCTTCAGGCTTCAAAGTCCTGGGTGGGCAGAAATACCAAAGTAGAGAGATTCAGGTGGATGGTGATTGGAGTGGTGCTGCTTTTCTTTTTGTTGCAGCCGCATTGTGTGCAGATGATGGCTTATTGATTCAAGGATTGTCTGCGGAAATACCGCAAGCGGATCAAGCCATTTTAGAAGTGTTGAAATTGGCCCGTGTTCGTGTGGAGTTGGAAGAAGGTGGGTATCGCGTATTTGCATCAAAAGTCAAAGGCTTTCAATTTGACGCCACCGATTGTCCAGATCTAATCCCTATTTTATCTGTACTTGCGGTGTATGGCGATGAGCCCAGCGTTATCAAAGGAGCAAAAAGATTAGTAGACAAGGAGTCCAATCGTGCAAAGGCCATTCAGCATGAGTGGTCGAAAATGGGAATTAACACGGTTTTGCGTGGCGATGAATTAAAAATTTATCCCAAAGTGATACAGTCGGTGCATGTGCATGCGCATGATGACCATCGGATGGCCATGTCCTTGGCGGTAATGGCGCTTGGTGGCGCAGCATTGACCATTCACTCGGCTCAAGCTGTCAGTAAATCTTTTCCAGAGTTCTATGATGTTATCAAGTCTCTTGGTGCGCGAATCGAATAAACTTATTACTTTCGTGACGCATGAAATTTAACGCTTCACAAATCGCAATGATGCTCCAGGGAACCTTGGAGGGGAATGATGTTGCAGTAGGAACATTGTCCAAAATTGAAGAAGGAAAAGAGGGTTCGTTGTCTTTTTTGTCCAATCCAAAATACCATCCGTTTATCTATACCACGGCAGCGTCTGTGGTAATTGTGAATGAGGATTTTCAAGCAGAACAACCGCTGCCATCCACTTTGACTTTGATCAGAGTAAAAGATGCTTACGGTGCGTTTGCCAAATTGTTGGAAGCCTACAATCAATTTTTATTGCCAACACCGGGGATTAGTGAGTTTTCTCGAATTGACCCATCTGCGGTAATAGGTTCCAATGTGCACATCGGCGATTGGGTGAGTATCAATGCGGGTGCTATAATTGGAGATGGCGCTATCATTCAAAGTGGTGTCGTGATTGGCTCTCGTGCCAAAATTGGAAATGCTACAGTTCTTTTTCCTGGGGTAAAGGTCTATCACGAATGTGTTATTGGTGATTCATGTACCATACACGCCAACGCTGTCATCGGTAGTGATGGATTTGGATTTGCTCCTAATGCAGATAATCAATATAGCAAGATTCCTCAAATTGGAAATGTAGTCATAGAAGACCACGTCGATATTGGTGCCAATACAACCATTGATCGCGCAACGATGGGCTCTACGGTCATTCGCAAAGGGGTTAAATTGGATAATTTGATTCAAATAGGTCACAACGTTGAGATTGGCGAGAATACGGTTATTGCAGCACAGACAGGTGTAGCGGGTTCTACCAAGATTGGCAAGAATTGTATGATTGGTGGTCAAGTGGGTTTTGCAGGCCATATTCAAATTGCTGATGGAACCAAAATAGCTGCGCAGTCAGGAATTGCAGGATCAATAAAAAATTCTGGGGTAACTGTTATGGGAACACCCGCCATACCTATCATGGATTTTAATAAATCTTATATTTTCTTCAAGAAACTTCCGACCATTCAGAATACAGTGGACACCTTGAAGAAATGGATGGATAGCCAATCAAAATAATTTTGATTGATGCGTTTTTTCTGGCACAGTTTAAAGCAAAGAGGCCTTCACTTGGTTAGAGCAGTAGGTAGACATGGTGTTCATTCGCCTTTGGTTTATCAGCTGATAGATAAGGATCTTAACATCCCAATTTCAAGAGAAATTGATTTTATTGAGGCGCATCGACAAAAATTGATTTCAAGTTCAACTTCGTGGGAACCAATCGATTTGGGTGCGGGTTCGAGAATGAACATCAGAAATCTTGGGGAAGCCGTTAAGAATGCAACAAGCCACAAGGGCAAGGGAGCTTTTTTATTTCGCTGGGTGAAGAGATTTCAGCCTAGTGCAATTTTGGAATTGGGCACCCATGTGGGTATAAGCGCAGCCTACCTATTGAGTGGACATCCGGAGTCCAATCTCACAACTATCGAAGGTGATCCATTCCTGCATCAAAACGCCAAGGAATTTCTTTCCAAGTTTGGAAATAGGTTCGATTTGATTCAAGGAAATTTTGATGAAATTCTTCCCCAAATACTTCCAACCAAAAAATGGGATTTGGTGATTATTGATGGTAATCACCGTGGTGTGGCTCTGACAAAATATTTTCATCAAATTATTCCACACTTAAACGAAAATGCATGGGTACTCATGGATGATATTCATTGGTCTCCTGATATGACACAGGCTTGGAATGAAATCGTTGAGAATTGCGGAAGTAAATTAACGTTGGATTTCTTTCAATGGGGAGCTTATCTCCATTCAGAGAGAAATCAGAAAGAACATTTTCTACTTCGATATTAAACGAATTAGAATTTCCTCACAGGAATTCCACTGATGTTCACATTCTTGGCTTGAATATCACTGAAGTCAAATTCAAAATCATAGACAGCGCCATACGTAGCATTTTGTTGTGAAGATGTCCAATGAAATGGTCCGGGAATGTTGCCAATATTGTTAGCGAACAAATTATCGCTGATCAAATTCATCTCGGCATTGTTGGGCATGTACCAGTCACTGAATCCATTGACGCTGTAACTATCAATGATACGTGCCACAGCATTGGTAGAGGTGCAAGCCGCAACTATAGCTGCAGTATTGACATCACCAGCTCCTATGGTATTGCTGATTCCAGCAACCAAAGTTCCTTGACAACCCCATATTCCAAAAAATGATGTAGGAAACACTTCGAGATATCTCCAGCCGCTGCTGTAGCTTCCTTTGTCATAAAATACATAACCACCCGCTGGACCTTGGCTACCGATGCTGTAACTCACAGTGCCTGCGCATGCGCATTGCGCATTGTATTGATCGTTGCTGGTAGCGCTATTGCCATCATCACAAACTTGCCCCGTGATGTGACATGATCCGTCGTTGTTGGTGGCTGCCGGATTGAAATTGCAAGCCGATGTGTTGGTGCATCCAAAAATGAAATTGGCAGCACTTAAACCGGGGATGATAATTGAATTTTGTCCAATCGTTAATGTATCGCCGGTAACTGAGGAACGAACAGGAACTTGCTGCGCATACAACGCATAGGAAACACTGTTGAGCGGTTCAATGCCAATCAATGACCAGCCGTTTCCCAAATTGATATCCACCTGAAGAAATTTACTTCCATTGGCCCAATCAACATTGCTAAAACTCCCCATAGTTACCGTGCCGTTCCCAACCGTTGCACTCATAAGTCCCTGCGCATTGGATAGAAGGGTTTGAAGTTCTTGGTATACTATTGCTCCATTGGCACTGCCTTGGCGAATACAAAATCGTGTATTGACACTTTGGTTGGCCATTGCAGCTCCAGCGGCATTGCGAATGATGCCTTGGTAGGAAAATCCTTGTGGCGATTGAGACCACATTGCCGGCGCAATCAATAAAAACAAAAAGAACCCCATCCATTTCATAACGCCAAGATAAGAATGATTTGACCTTTTCTACCTTTGGTCCATGAAATATACGTTGGGCTTATTGATCAGTTGCTTCTTGCTACTATGGACGGGATGTGGAATGGGAAAATCCTATGAGCCGCAGCAAGTGGTGGTCTATACAAAGGAAGGTTGTCCACGTTGTGCTGAGGCGAAGGAAATACTTCAAAGCCGTAATAGATTGTATGTAGAGAAAAACATATCGGATCCCAAAAATCGTCAAGAAATGTGGGACCTCCTCCATGAGCAGAGCGGCGGTGAGCCGGTAAGATTGGTAATGCCTGTTGTGGTGGTGGATGGAGAATTGTTTTTTAATCTCCCTCAACTGCAACAGTTCTTTTCTGGAATCTAGGCGGGCAATTGTATGTAACGAAGAAATTCGTTTTTCTTATCATCATTCGCAAACTGCCCACTATATGAGCTGGTTACTGTCGCTGAATTGATGTCTTGGACACCACGGCTACTCACGCACAAGTGCACGGCATCAATCAAAACGGCAACGTCATCGGTTTTCAAAACCTTTTTAAGCTCATTGGCAATTTGAATGGTCAAACGCTCCTGCACTTGCGGTCTTTTGGCAAAGTATTGAACAATGCGATTGAGTTTAGAAAGACCAATGACCTGACCATTGCTGATGTAGGCAATATGCGCCTTCCCCATGATGGGCACAAAGTGATGTTCACAGTTGGAGAAGAAAGTGATGTTCTTCTCTACCAACATTTCCTTGTATTGGTATTTGTTTTCAAAGAGTTTGATGTCCGGACGATTTTCTGGAAGCAAACCAGAGAAAATTTCTTTCACATACATTTTGGCTACGCGATGCGGGGTGCCAGAAAGACTGTCATCCGTGCGGTCCAGGCCCAGTATGTCCATGATGGCTCCAAAGTGCGCTTCGATTTTTGTGATTTTTTCCTCCTCACTTAAATCAAATGCATCTGCACGCATTGGCGTTTCGATAGAGGTCATCACGTGTTGATCACCCATTTCATCGATTTGAATCTTTAGTTCTTTCTCCATAGTGGTTAAACCAACGGACCTTGAATTTGTTCGCGAAAATTGTTTATCATTGTGAAATCAAAACCTTAAAGAAAATTTTATGTCAATTTGGAGAAAGAAGCCGGTAGAGGCTTACCATGCGGATGCGAGTAAAAGTGAATTGAACCGTGTGTTGAGTCGTTGGGGGTTAACTTCATTGGGTATCGGCGCCATTATCGGTGGTGGTATTTTTACTTTAACAGGTATTGCGGCACATGATCACGCTGGACCAGCATTGGCCCTGTCATTCATCATTGCGGGTATCGGATGTTTGTTTGCATCATTGTGTTATGCAGAGTTTGCCTCTGTTTTACCAGTTGAAGGTTCAGCTTATGCGTATGCATACGGGACCATTGGTGAGTTGTTTGCCTGGTTCATCGGTTGGAATTTGATTTTGGAGTACATGATGGGGGCAACCACAGTAGCTGTCGCTTGGAGTGGATACTTCAATAAATTGTTGCATTTGTTTGGATTGCACATACCAGATTATTTGACGAACGATCCTGTTACATACGGAAAATTGGTCAATGACGGCTTAACGAGTGATCCTCTCGTATTTGGTGGTGCCTCTTTTAATCTATTAGCGTTCTTAATTACATGGGTAATCACCTCTATTTTGATCAAAGGCATTAAAGAAGCTGCAAAGACCAATAACATCATTGTTATTCTAAAAGTAGCTGTCGTTTTGTTTGTGATCATTGCTGGTGCATTTTATGTTGATCCAGCCAACTGGACACCATTTATTCCTGCTGAAACCCCTGTATTGGATGCTTTGGGACAGCCTACCGGGGAAGTCAACTTTGGTTTCGGAGGGGTATTAACCGCAGCTACCATTGTATTCTTTGCATACATCGGATTTGATGCCGTATCCACCCAGGCGGGTGAGGCAATCAATCCCAAGAAGGACGTTCCATTTGCCATTATTGCCTCGCTAATCATTTGTACACTATTGTACATATTGGTTTCATTGGTGTTGACAGGTATGGTTCCGTACACAGACTTGGATTTGAAAGCACCCGTAGCATCAGCCTTTGAAGGAGCAGGTATCAAGTGGGCTGTTTATTTGATTACCATTGCGGCAACAGCAGGTTTGATGTCGGTGATGTTGGTGATGATGTTGGGACAAACCCGAATTTTCTTGGGCATGTCAAAAGATGGATTGTTGCCACACAACTTGTTTGGTAAGCTTCATCCG
>CANHIV010000016.1 GCA_947460525.1 Flavobacteriales bacterium | reverse complement strand
GCAGTTATCGTCGATACCGTTGCATAACTCTACCGCCGATGAGTTCACATCCGGGTTTGTATCGTCACAATCGCCCTCCTCGGGTGTTTCACCGTCTCCGTCGCCATCCGCATTTTCATCAATGAGCTCGTCGCAGTCGTTATCGATGTTGTCATCGAGATCAACAGCCCCCGGGTAAACCGCAGGGTTAGTGTCATCACAATCACCGTTGCACGAGGTAAACGTATCACCATCTGCATCAAAGCCCTCATCGATTTGGGTGTTGCAGTTGTCGTCGATGCCGTTGCAAACCTCGGTTGCGCCAGGGTTCACGGCAGGGTTATTATCGTCACAATCACCATCGACGGTGCTGTAACCATCACCATCGGCATCTTCAAAATTGGGCTGCTGAAATCCCTGTGTAAGGAAGTTCGTACCATTGTCTCCCGTGAAGATGACGGTTTCACCGGCTGTCCAGCTCAATGCAGGGTCACCGGATGCGCATGTGGAAAATGTCCACATGGTGAGGGATTGGGAAAACGCTGAAGTTCCCAATAGAAAAACTTCTATCAAGAATATGGAAATAGCGGAAATGAGTAGCTTGTAATTCATCATTTAAAATTTGCGGAGCATTAGGAATTTTGACGACATCAGATTTGGTTGAACCCTATAATCATAAACACTAATTGCTACCCATTGACTCGTTAATCCATTCCAAAAACCAACTGCATCAACGACATAGCCATCAACGAATGCATTGCCTACAGTTCCGAATTTTATTGATCGTCCGGAGGAACTGATATACTCACCTTCCGGAATGTTGAAAACGCCAGGCAGAAATATATTGAAGTAAATTCTTCTTAGTTCATCTCGACTAGGGATAAACCAATCATCATAACCACCATGATTCGAGTTTACCACGTATGAGAGCACGCTATTCGTACTAGAAACATTACTCGATGCAAACAACGATTCGGTATTTATATCACCAGATCCAATTGACACATCTGTGTCCACCCAAAAACTTCCCCCCCCAACCAAGCCACGATAGCCCAAAATCATTCCATCAGCCGAAAACACACTATCCGCCATGACTAAACCATGCTGCCTGGTTTGATCCAAGTAAACAATAACCCCACCTGCATGACTATCTCCCAGGCTTAAACTCGAACCACCGACTTGATTAGCCTGTCCGGCTTGCCCCGCATACAACGAATACGGCACGCTCATCATCTGTTGTGTACCCATGTCGCTGTAACTCGTTCCACCGGTTATATCCATTTCCACTTGCAGAAACTTATCGCCTTGCGCCCAGTTCACGGTCGACAAATCGCTCACTGAACCTAAGCTCGTGACAACCACACCGAGCGAATTGGAAAGTACTGTTTGCACTTCTTGCCAAACCACATTGCCTGTGATGGTTTGATCGTGAATCGAAAATCGCAGGCCGATGTTTTGACTCAACACCGCATTACCGGAGGCATCGCGAGCGATGGCTTGGTAGGGAATTAGGGCTGGGGGTTGGGCAATAATTTCTTTAAATGAAAATATTCCAACAAATATCAATAGGGCCGTTCTCATTGGTTTTTAAACTAGTTTGTTCATTTAAGGTCACATCATTGATTTCTAACACATCTAACAGAGTATTCCGATAGTTTTGAGTAATAGTTTCTGATAATGCTCTCGCTGTTATATGTGAGCACTCGGTAATATGAACTTTCTGCATTTATTGAAGTTGAGCTCCAATAATATCCAAAATTATTTATTGAAAGAAACTCCATGAAACCTCCATTCATGTTATGAGAAAACGCTCCGCTAGGTAAAGCTGAAAACCCGCTAATATTGCTAGCGCCTTCGTTAGGAGAAAGCCAAAAACCTGAGGAATCAGTCAGATTGCCAATAGTTTTCATTTTACCACCTGCAATTTCATTCCCACCTAAAAAGTCTGAAAGAACAGTCCATTCCGCATCTGAAGGTACGTGCCACCCCACAGGACAAAGTTGCCGTGAGTCAGTGCATACGTACCAATTGTAAGTCATTCCGTGGGGACAAGAGTATGACTCATCAAAGTCGTAATAATGGGAACAGCAATTCGATGCATTGGGTATTCCATCCCCATTACCATAAAACCGAGTCTTTAGATTTTCCGCCATCCACTCCTGCGTTCCTATAACAATTGTCTTGTACTCATTACCCTCTTGATCAGTCATTGTCCCATAAGTCAAATTGAGATTGTGAATATTCTCGGCGCCACAGGAATGATTCGATACGATTTCTGGATTGGGATGGTTGGCGGAGCTTATTCCGGGTATGATAATGAAGCTCCCATTTTCGAGATAGAGCGTATCACCAGTTAAGGAAACATAGGAAATACCATTTCCTGCCTTTCCTGCCATTAAAGCATAGGGCACACTTTCCATCTGCTCTGTCCCCATATCTGAATAGTTTGTGCCCCCTGATATATCCATTTCTACTTGAAGGTATTTATCATCATGCACCCAATCAATGGAGTCGAGGTCATTAGTTAATCCTAACTTGGTTATAATTACTCCTAGTGCGCTGGAGAGAACAGATTGCTCTTCTTGCCAAATTATTGGTCCCGTGTTCGACAGGTTATGAATAGAAAATCGAAGACCAATATTCTGGTTTACAACTGTGTTGCCTGAAGCATCCCGTGCGATTGCTTGGTATGGTATACATTGAGGTGGCTGGCAGTATGCAATTACTTGACTAATAAGAAATGTTATAAAAGTTAGAATAAAATTTTTGAGAATCATGTGATTGGCTTTTTAAATAACTTTTTATTCTATCATTAGTTGTCACGAATGCAACGCACCGAAAATCCACGTTTTTTGCTTGTTTGTACACCTTGTTGCGGAAAGTCGTCGCCTTGGTAACTCAAACCGAAAGCAATGGCATTAGCTAAATTCCATTGGTTTGCTGACCAATAAGTTGCCGAATAACCGGGTTCCGAGTAGCCGATAAATACAATGTCAACATCAATTGAGCCTGCAGGCAGAGCAGAAAAACCGGAAGTATTTGTCGCGCCGCCGTTAGGGGCTAGCCAATATCCATAAATAGATTCTGAGGTACCTTGTGATTTTAATGGACCGCCTGCAATCAACTCACCTCCGTAAGCAATTGCTAGAAAGCTAAAGTCGGAACTTGTAGGAATGTGCCAGCCGGTCGGACATAACTGCCGTGAATCTGAACAGGCATACCAATTATACAATTTACCATAAGGACATACTAATGTTGAATCGTTGTTTGGATATACCCACGCTCCATTTGTGGTATTTGCCCATTCTGCATTCGTTAATGAATTTGTAATAGGATCTCCATTTCGGTACGTGCTTGTTTTTAGGTTTTCGGCCATCCATTCTTGTACGAAAGCTCCACTGCCGGTCACTATTGTTTTATAGCTATTGCCCTCCTGATCGATTAGGGTCCCGTGTGTTAAGTAAGGATTGTGCACATATCTGGCACCACAGGTATGTTGGTCAGGCTCTGTTAAGCCGCCCGCAGCATTATTCGCATCACTCACACCAGGTATGAAAATAAACGAGCCGTCCGAGAAGAACAGCGTATCTCCTGATTCCGAAACAGACGAAAATCCATTTGACGCTTCCCCCGCATATAACGCATACGGCACACTCATCATTTGCTGTGTGCCCATGTCGCTGTAATTCGTTCCTCCTGCAATATCCATTTCAACTTGCAGGAACTTATCGCCTTGCGCCCAATTCACCGTCGACAAATCGCTCACAGAACCTAAGCTTGTTACAACAACTCCAAGCGGACTAGAAAGAACCGTTTGTGCTTCTTGCCAAATGACACTGCCTGTGATGGTTTGATCATGTATCGAAAACCGCAAGCCGATGTTTTGATTCAACACTGCATTACCGGAAGCATCGCGGGCGATGGCTTGGTATGGGATGAAGGCTGGGGGTTGGGCCTCAACAAGGAAACTTTGAAGTGACAGCGTTAAGAATAGAAAAATACAATTCAATTTCATAATCACGACTTGTTTAAAAAATTTCAAAGGGATGATAAACTAATTATCTCGTATGCACCGTATTGAATTACCCTGAAAAACACCCCCATCTAGCAAATTTGAATACTGAGAATTTGGTATAAAGAAATAGGTGAGTGAATTAGGATATTGACCAACTGTCGAGGACCAAAAATAAGCTGCTTCACCTTCATTTTGAAATATACCTAACCCCGTCCCGGCTGGAAGTGCAGAAAAACCCGAACTATTTGTTGTTGGTTCAAATAAAAAGGGATAGGCTGCCCAGTCCAAATTGACATTCCAATATGTGTATCCAACGCTTCTAAGTCTAGGACCTGATGTAACATCGGCTCCAAGATAGGTCTTTAATTCAAGCCATTCGTTTCCTGTTGGCAAACTCCATCCCACGGGGCATATGTTATTGGGGCTTAATGCAGCATATCCATTATAAAGTTTACCATATGGGCATTCAAAATTGGCACTATCATTATTGTGCCACGTATATGCACCTGAATTTAAAGTACCCCATACATTCGTGTTTCCCTGATTAATATACTCATTAGCAACAAATGGAATGTGTATGCCATTGCTATACCTGGAAACTTTCAAATTTTCAGCCATCCATTCCTGATTGCCAATAACCACTGTTTTGTATGTGTTACCATCAATGTCCGTGACTGTGCCATAGTTGATATTATGATTCAAAACATTTGGAGCACCACACGAGGCAGCCAAACCACCGTTATTTGCAGCGCTTAACCCTGGAATAATCACAAAGCCGCCATTTTGAGTGTACAGCGTGTCTCCTAAAAGAGAGGTGCTTCCTACATTGACTGAAGAAGCACCTGTAGAGGTAAGCTGTCCCGAAGTTCCCGCATACAACGCATACGGCACACTAATCATCTGCTGCGTGCCCATGTCGCTGTAGTTCGTGCCGCCGGCAATGTCCATTTCAACTTGCAGGAACTTATCTCCTTGCGCCCAGTTCACGGTCGACAAATCGCTCACGGAACCAAAGCTTGTTACAACAACTCCAAGCGGACTAGAAAGAACCGTTTGTGCTTCTTGCCAAATGACACTGCCTGTGATGGTTTGATCATGTATCGAAAACCGCAAGCCGATGTTTTGATTCAATACTGCATTACCTGCTGCGTCGCGGGCGATGGCTTGGTAGGGTATGAGGGCTGGGGGTTGGGAGTAGCACAAGTTTGAGATGATAACCCCCAAAAAAATCAATAATAAACTCTTCATTCTAATTACTATTAAATTCTAAGATGGAAAGAAAGAAACCTGCGATAGATACTGGAGGAAATGTTCCTGCTATAAAATCAACTGTATCTCCGGATTTTAACCAAATAGGGAATGAACTGCTACTTAAATTCGATGCGGTATATCCATTAACTCTTAAGAAGCCGCCGCCTACTTGAGCATATGCATATTCCAACTTCCAAATTTTCCCTTCAGGAACGATAAACTGCGGACTTACACTTGAATTCACAGTTGGTGAGGTCCAAGGCCCGTCTCCGCTGAATGTCAAACACTGATTAAACACCAAACCAGTCTGTGCAATTGCGTTTATTGAAAGCGCAAGCGCAATTGAAAATGTAATTATATATTTCATAGTTTACTAAAATTAAAATCCATCTACTGTAAATATGGCCGATCCTCAATTCCCTAATTATATTTCATAGGGTTGGATCTTCTTAAATACTTCCGATATTGTCAACCTAAAAAAAAACCTAAGTCGGAATGTATATCCTTTTTAATCATTATTAAATTCAAGAATTGAAAAAAAGTAAGTTAGGCCATTTTGAGTTGGCAAATTCGTTGCCCATAGGTTAATCACGTCCCCTGCCTTTGCCCAAACCGGGAAATTGGTAAAGTTTTGAAATAAGCGCTGAACTTTGACATTATTTATTTCCAAATAAACTTCCGCGTTGCCATAACCGGTGCTACCGGCAAATTCAATTTTCCAAACATTACCAGCTGGAACTGTGAATTGTGCAGAACGATAAGCATCACTTGGAGGCGAGTATTGCGTCCAAGGGCCGGTTGCACCATAAGTCAAACATTGACTAAATGTCAAACCCGTCTGCGCCATAGCGCTCAACGAAAGCGCCAGAGCGATCGAAAATGTAATTATGCATTTCATAGTTCGCTAAAATTAAAATCCGTCTACAGTGAATACTAAAGGATCAATTGTGCTACCACCATTGACTCCTCCTGTGTTGTTCGTGTTCACGCCGTTCAGCGGCGAGAGCACCTGAAAATTGGTTCCGTCGAATAGGAGAGACAGAATCAAATTGGATTGAATGTCTCCGCTGGCACAGTCTTGGTTGCCGTTTTTCTTGATAGCGATTGGGCCCAAGCCGTTCACATCGATGGTTGCCGGTCCGGAGTTGCTCGCAGCGGCCTTCACCATGACATGCAGTCCGGGAGCATATGCAGTTACCGGCACCGGCAATTGAACGGTTAGAGCGTTGGCGCTGCCGCCGTCGTTACCAAAGTTCAAATAGCTGTATTGTATCAGCTCGGCATGCACGGCATCGGTTGCTGTTTGTGCGGTATCGACATGAATGATTCGCGTGTTTGACACATCTACCTGAGCCCCGGTTGCAGGAACCAACTCAATGTTTTGATTAGCGCCTGTGGCTTGGAGGCTTCCGCTCAATCCAATGTTGCCGTTAACATCCAATTGCTGGACAGGGGAAGAAGTTCCTATACCCACATTGCTTCCTGCATTGTAGATATTGGCGCTGCTCACCACCCATTGCGTGCCGTCCCAATACATGGTATTACCCACCGCAGTGCCTGCCGGCAAGTTTGCAACCGTGTTGGAGGTGTTCGAAGTTTCAGACTGAGCCGCGAACAACGCATAAGGCACGCTCATCATCTGCTGCGTACCCATGTCGCTGTAGTTGTTGCCACCGGCGATATCCATTTCCACTTGCAGAAACTTCAATCCGTTCGACCAGTCAACCGCAGTTAAACTTTGGCTTGCACCTAAGTTTAACACAACCAAGCCCATCGCATTGGAAACAATACTTTGTTCTTCCTGCCACACAGCAGGGCCTGCTATGGTTTGATCATGGATGGTAAATCGCAGTCCTATGGATTGGTTAGGAACAATGAGTCCCGCCGCATCGCGCGCGATGGCTTGGTAGGGGATGAATTGTGGGGCTTGGCCTAAGGCACCGATTGTAATGAATAAAAGGGCTAGCGTGTAGAGTCTTTTCATAGGGTTTTCTGTCTCGAATGATGGAGTCAGTTGGTGTGGTTATGTAAACAGGTCAAATATAAATGAATTGCTCCATGCTCTTTTTTCAATTACTTCAGTTTTCGGGGGGCTTTCAAAGCACCTTTCGGATGCGACGAAGCCAAGGGGCTCGTCGAGTGGGTGGCACACCAAAATATGCGGGTGTACCCAATGGGAAAATCAGCTCGCCCGCAATTTTTCGATACAATTGCCAGTAGGACACACTGCCGTCCTTGTTGACTTCTTCGCAGGTGCAGAAGCGTATGCCGGAGATGGGGTTGCACATGGTTTTGGGAATGAACTATAAATCTACTCTAACAAATCCCTTGGAATAACCACTTCAGATGGCTTAGCAATCACCTTTTCTGTTCCATCCATATACTGGACTTTAATGGTTGTCAATTTTGCCGTTTCTACTAAATCAGAGTGCCATACGTAATCAAATTTGTATGTTCCATGATCATTGGGCGCCATGGGCCCAATACACTTCAGTGTATGTGATGTCTTGCCAAGTTCAATTACAGGATCCTTAACTGCATTATATCCAACCACGGTAGCATGGATGTACTTTATTTCTTTTTTTGTTGGATTATAGAAGGTCATTTCCATGCCTATGCCAGTTGTATATTCACTTACATCAAATGGCTTGCTCTCGTAAATGCAAATGCCTTTTAATGCGGCTTTGTCTATAAATGCATTTAGCTTATTCACCCGAACAACTTCGAGACTATCTGCGATACGCTTCTTTTCTTGTGCTTCCAGCTCCTGAAGTCGCACATATTCTCGATACTTTTTTCGAACGTTACCTTCAATCACAGCGAAATCTTCAGGTGTAAGTGAGGTAATCTTATCTGCCCATTCACCGAGAACGTTTATGGAGGTTACCGGTAGAAAAACGGCCCCGGTATCCTTCAGGACATGATAGAATTTGCCGGGAGTAGCGTTCATATTGCCATAGGGATGACAAGTCTCGAGACCGATGATTGAAATAGTTTCGCCCTTAAAAAAGCGAATAGCGCCTGTGGAGTTGCAGCCTTGAGTCAAAGGCTTACCGGTAGATTCATCGTTGAGTAGTTTGCCGTAGATAAACGTTGTGTCATTTACTGTCGTTTGGCCTACCACCATTGAATGGCTTATGACTATGGCCATTGGAACTAACAATGTTTTATAAAGCCACTTCAAATTTGTTTTGGTTTTCATGTCGATATCGAGATTTTATTTGGGTCAAAAGAAGGTTAACGAACAACATAATATGAGTTTGTGACCCAAACTGTCGCAAAAGTTTTCAATCCATTGAAATTCAATTTTATTTTTTGATCCAGAGCGCTGTCAAGGTCACACTCGGTTTACGAATGTTTATGGCGGTAAACACCTGTCAACCGCGGTCAACTGCGGTAGAACGTGTTGAATCTCTTTCCAGAAACACTTTAATTAGATAGCAACCAATGAAATATTAAATCAAGCACCTCATAAGTCAGTGGGGCATTGGCCTTATGTGGAATGAGTATCTAAAACACACATTTTTTGGTTCTATAATGCAATCGAGTCTAAAGTTTTATGGAGCAGGTATTCCGGCCGAATGTGCCCAGGGAATGTCTGCTATCATAGGTGCAATTCAGTAGCGTATACTCGGTTGACAATATGCTCATAATTAATACCCCAAACGCCACTTCTGATCCGGAAAAACGCTATATTTTTAATGTGCAAAATTACTTACATGGCAAAGACAAGAATTCATGTGACACCAACCCAGAGCGGCTGGCAATCAAAAGCTGAAGGGGCTCAACGGGCAAACTCTACCGGAACCACTAAAACCGAAGTGGTGCGAAGGGCTGTCGAGATTGCGAAGAATAACGGAAATGCTTCTGTTGTCATTCATAAGGCCGACGGCAAAATTCAAGAGGAAAG
>CANHIV010000015.1 GCA_947460525.1 Flavobacteriales bacterium | reverse complement strand
CTAAATATTCCCTCTGTAACTTCTTATGAATTTGTATATAAAGTTGGATCTACAGGAACTCTTAGTACACCAGCAACATTAAATTCAAGTATTATTTCTAAAGAAATAAGTGGTCTAAGCTCTGGAAGCGATGTTTATTTCACCTTAACACCAATTGGAGTTTTGTGCCCACTCCCAGAAACTAAAATGTGTTCAAACTGTACACAACCATCAATTGAAAATAATGATCCTTTATCTCCAACAGACTTTGAAATTTGTGTTGGTGAAACTATTACACTTAAATCATCAGAAATACCATTAAATGCAACACAATGGTCTATGTCGAATGCAGGTATTGTTTCAACTACTATATTAAACACTAAAAATTTAAACGAAATCAAAGGGCTTGATGAAGGAAAAACAGATATATATTTTGAAAACAATCTAGGTTGTACAAAATCAATAACAATCACCGTAAATCCTTTACCAACTTTTACCCCAACTGCTACCTCACAATGTGAAAATGATCCGCTTTATGTACAAGCAAATTACCTTGGTGCTACTAAGGTTGTATGGAAAGGACCTGCTCCTTTAAATTACTCAAATACAGCAAGCACTGATTCAAAACTTGAAGTGGTTGATAAAGCAACAATTTCTAATTATAACGGAACCTATACAGTAGAAGTTACTGATAATAAAGGATGTGTTAAAAGTGAAAATGTTTCCGTAACTATTAACCAATTACCAACAGTGTCCGCTGGTACAGATAAATCAATTTGTATTGGTTCTTCTGTAACTTTAACAGGTACCGGTGCTAGTACGTATACTTGGGATAATAACATTAGCGACAATGTTGCCTTTTCACCTACTGATACAAAAATATATACAGTAACAGGTACTGATTCAAAAGGTTGTAAAAATACAGGGACAATAAAAGTAACTGTAAATACGCTACCATCTGTTGCTGCAGGTTCAGATCAATATGTTTGTGAAGGAAGTCCTTTAACACTTTCTGGTTCAGGAGCCTCTACTTATACATGGGACGGGGGTATCACTGATAACGTACCTTTCACACCAACAACTGCCAAAGATTATACAGTTACTGGAACAGATGTAAATGGTTGTAAAAACACTGATGTTGTTCATGTATATATCAATGCATTACCAAACTTCACTCCAACTGCAACTTCACAATGTGAGAATGACCCCCTATATCTGCAAGCAAACTTTGCTACAGCTAAAAAAGTGGTTTGGTCAAGTACAAATGGATACTCTAATACTGCGACTTCTGATACAAAACTTGAAGCTTTTGCTAGTGCTACCTCTTTGCATAACGGCTTGTATAGTGTGGAAGTTACAGATCAAAACAATTGTGTAAAAACTAAAACTGTAAATGTGACTATTAATACACTTCCAAATGTCAATGCAGGAACAGATAAAATAATTTGTATTGGTGATAAAATAAAATTATCAGCAACAGGAGCATTAACATATAAATGGAATAATGAAGTTATTGATAATACAGAGTTTTCTCCATTAGTAACGAATACATACACTGTAACAGGTACTGATTCTAAAGGTTGTAAAAACACAGATGATATATTAATTACTATAAATCAACTTCCAGTTATTTCTGCTGGAGCAGATAAAATGGTTTGCTTTGGAGAACAAGTAACACTTTCTGGTACAGGAGCTTCAACTTATACATGGGATGGCGGGGTTATTGATAACACTCCTTTTACAGCCTCAAAGACAACTGATTACACAGTTACAGGAATAGATAATAATGGCTGTAAAAATTCTGATCTTGTAAGAGTTAACGTGAATCCTCTACCTATTTTTAATCCAACTGCAGCATCTCAATGTGAAAATGATCCACTCTTTTTACAAGCCAATTATACATCTGCTACTAAGGTAGTTTGGACAGGACCAAATTCATACACCAATACCGCCACTTCAGATACAAAACTACAAGTAATTGCTAAAGCTAATTCAACTGTAAATGGCTTGTATTCAGTTGAGGTAACCGATGCTATTGGTTGTAAAAAAACAGAAACAGTTAATGTATTTATTAATCCATTGCCTACTGTCTCAGCTGGATTAGATCTATCGATCTGTATTGGTAATATAACAAAACTGAATGGTTCAGGTGCTTTTTCCTACATTTGGGATAATGGCGTTATTGATAATACAAACTTCTCCCCTACTATTACCAAAACTTACACTGTAATTGGAACTGATACAAAAGGTTGTAAAAATTCAGATCAAATGGTCGTTACAGTTAATCCTATACCTGATTTCAAATTAACAGTGAATGCTCCATGTGAACAAGAAACCCTAACTTTTTCAGTTGATTTAAGCTCTAATCCCTCAACCGCTGGAATAACTACTTCTATTTGGTCCGGTCCTAATAATTTTAATTCAACTAGTTTAAACCCTACCATTGATAAAGTAACACCTCTAGCTTCGGGTACTTATAGTTTAACACTTGAAGATAATAATACCTGTGTAAAAACTAAAACAATCTTAGCAAAGGTTAGTTTGATAGATAAATTTCAATTAGCAGACATTAATCCGAAATGTATTAATGACGAACCATTTCTTCTACCTACACCAAATATCCCAGGAGGTACCTGGTCTAGCAGTGATAATTCTAGTATTCAAAATACTAATTCCGCTATTTTTGAACCAAAAAAATCTAAACCAGACATAGATAACAAAGTTGATGTAACTTATAGCACCTTTAATGCTGTACCACCAAGAAAATGTCCTGCTTCTATTACCAAAACTATTTTGGTAAATCCAATTCCCGATAGCAATTTCTATGCAATAAACCCAATCATTTGTATTGAAGATACTTTACATTTAGTTATAAATAAATTTGATCCTAATGTTGCATATACCTGGAATTTAGGGAATGGATCTATCATTAAACAAAATACTGAAAAACTAAATTTTATTTATCTAAAAGAGGGCGATTTCTCAATAAGACTTGTTGGTGAACTTGGAAGTTGTAAAGTAAAGAAAACAATAGAAGACTATATTCATGTAATACCTAAACCTACCTATGTAGATTTTACACAAAGTGAAACCGAAATTGATTTTTATAACCCTGAAATTCTATTTAAATCTTTCACAAATGGGAAATATTTACAATGGGACTTTGGTGATGGAAACTACTCTAATTACAAAAACCCTTCTCATAAATTTCCAGAAAAACCAGGAGAATACATTATTAGTTTAACAGCTTCAAATATGGAAAATAACTATTGTAGTAAAACAATTACTAAATCTATTTTTATGCCCGAGCCTGTGATATATTTTATTCCAAATACTTTTACTCCAAATGGTGATGAAATAAATAATGTTTTCCAACCAATATTTACCTATGGATATGATCCTCAAAACTATTCTTTTTATATCTACAACCGTTGGGGTGAAGTGATTTTTGAATCACATGACTCAAAAATTGGATGGGATGGTACTTATGGAGACAACCTCGTGCAAAATGATACGTATATTTGGAAACTAGAATTCAAAGAAAAATTGAAGGAAGATAGACATTTTAAAACAGGACATGTGAATGTGTTTAGATAATAAATATCTTAAATCTAGGAATTGAAAGTCGATAACATCTATATTTTAACAATTTATGCGTCAATTTAACTTAGTGATATTTTTTATTTTGGTTTACACAACATGTAATTCCCAAAATATTGTAATTTCTAATACAAAAACAGCCACAGAATTAGTTAATTACCTAGTAGGACCTGGTATTACAATATCAAATGTTACTACAAATAATTCTGGATCTAATCAAAAAGGAAGTTTCACTGGTGGAGGAGGAACTTCAACAACTTTTCCTATTGGTAATGGTATAGTATTAACATCTGGAAGTACAGCAGATATAAAAGGGTATAACACTTCTAATGGAACTTCTGTAAATGCCAATGGTGGTGGAGATACTGATTTTAATAAATTAATACCAATACAAGGTAGTGAAACAGACGATTGCTCTATCATCGAATTTGATTTTATTGCAACCTCAGACACCTTTTCTTTTGAGTATGTTTTTGGATCAGAAGAATATCCTGACTTTGTTTGTTCTCAATTTTTTGATATGTTTGGTTTTCTATTAAGTGGACCAAATCCAAAAGGCGGAACATATTCAAACTTAAATCTTGCCACATGTCCAAACAGTAACATTCCTGTAAATATTAACACTATTAACGGAGGTAATGTAGGTAAAGAAGGAACAGAGTCAATATGTAGTAATATAAACCCAAATTGGAAAAATTATTCAAATTATTATATAAGTAATCCAAAAAACGCTAACACCTACAATGTAAAAATGAATGGTTTTACCAAAATTTTAACAGCCGGTGCAAAACTAGTTTGCGGACAAAAATATCACATTAAATTCGGAGTTTGTGACGCTGGTTATCAAGGGGATACAGAATTAGATTCATATGTATTTATTAAAGAAGGAAGTTTTAAGAGTCCAGGAATAACCTCTACAAGTGAAGTGAATACGAATGGAACAGTAACAAACAATAAAGTTATAACAGAAGGTTGTTCTAAAGGAGAATTAACAATGAATTTCTCACCTGTTCCAACATCAAACTTTAATCAAACTTACACTTTGGGAGGTACAGCAACCAATGGCACAGATTATACAAATTTATCAGGTACAGCCTCCATTTTAGCAAATCAGGGTTCTACAATAATAATAATAGATCCGATTAATGACGGTATAGGAG
Organism: Flavobacteriales bacterium; assembly: GCA_947460525.1. GTDB lineage: Bacteria > Bacteroidota > Bacteroidia > Flavobacteriales_D > Sanyastnellaceae > CAMCTV01. The sequence continues at coordinate 4,564 of CANHIV010000015.1, read as the reverse complement.
AATCTACACCTGAAACTGTTACAATTTCAACAAGTTCATGTACATCGTCATCAGCAACGGAATTCATTATAGTTGACCCAATAGCAATAAATTGTACTAATACAGCGAATAGTATTACATTTAATTGGAATAATAATGGAGCAACACAATATAATTATTCTTACAAGATAAATGGAGGAGCAGCAGTAACTGGGAATACTGCGACAGGTATCACTACTTTTACAATAAACAGTTTAAGCAGTGGAAACTCTGTAGCTTTTACAATTACTCCTAATTTTGGAACAAACGGAAATGGTTGCCCTGTAACTGAAACTTGTACTATTGCAAATTGTACCCAGCCTACGATTACTGGTGCTAATAGTGTATGTATAGGAAATACAATTTCCTTAACTGGATCAGGAACACCAGCAACAACTGGAGCATGGACTTCATCTGATGATACGAAAGCAACAATTAGTAACACAGGGGTTGTAACTGGTGTTTCATCTGGAACAGTCAATATTACATACAAAGATAATGCTGGTTGTTCGAAGACTCATTCAGTAGTGGTTAATCCACTTCCAACTGTTACAGGTAATACTAATGTTTGTGTTGGTAGCACGATTTCATTAACGGGTTCAGGAACCCCTGCTACAACTGGAGCATGGACATCTTCAGATATTACTAAAGCAATTATTGATAACTCTGGTATAGTTACTGGTGTATCTAATGGAACTGTCTCAATAACCTATAAAAACAGTGATGGTTGTTTGAAAACTTATTCTGTGACTGTTAATCCACTTCCTTCGATTACTGGAAACACAAGCGTTTGTATGGGTAGCTCTATTACACTGACAGGATCTGGAACAGCTGCTACTTCTGGAGCATGGACATCATCTGATATCCCAAAAGCAACTATTGACAATTCTGGAATCGTAGCTGGTGTTGCTAGTGGTACTGTAACAATAACCTATAAAAATAGTGATGGTTGTAAAAACACACAAGTAATTAGTATTAACAATTGTACTTGTACACAACCTACTGTAACAGGTCCAACAGAAGTTTGTAGCGGGAATACAATCTCACTAATAGGTTCTGGAACTCCAGCCACAACAGGAGCATGGACATCATTGGATATCACAAAAGCAACTATTAGCAATTCAGGAGTTGTAACAGCTGTTTCAAGTGGAACTGTAGGTATCACTTATAAAGATATAACAGGGTGTACAAAAGTATATGATATAACGGTAAAACCATTACCAAATATATCTGCTAATCCTTCAAATCCTTCTACTTGTTCTGGTGATGGATCTATAGCATTAACTCTAACCAATGTTCCTAATGGTACTTACTCTATTAATTATACAGGTGGCTCTTTTACAGGAGTTGTAATAAATAATAATACTGCTAACATATCAAGTGTTCCTGTTGGTTCTTATAACAATTTACAGATTACTTCAAATGGTTGTACTTCACCTTTAGGAGTAAACGCAACAATAACAGCCCCAACAAAACCAGTTTTAACAATAAACACTCCTGCAGCAGTATGTTCGCCAGCAACTTTAGACCTTACATCTAATGCAATAATTAGTGGATCTACTGGAGTTTTAGTTGGTGGTATTACTTATTGGACAGACGCATTAGCAAATACACCAGTGACTAATCCAACAGCTGTAAATACGACAGGTACATTTTATATAAAAGCGGTAAATGGTATTTGTTCTGATATTAAACCAGTGACACTAACTATAAATTCATGTTCATGTCCCGTTGCACTAAATATTACAAACCCTTCAGCTGTTTGTAGTCCATTTGGTGTTGATTTAACTTCATCAAGTATAACAGCAGGTTCTACTGGTGTTGGATCATTTACCTATTGGGAAGATGCAACAGCGAGTACTTCACCATTAACTAATTTCAATAATGTTACTGTTGGAAAAACTTATTATATAAAGATGTCCGGAGGTGCTTGTACAGATATTAAACCTGTTGTTGTTACTATTAATCAATCACCTATTTTGAAAATTACAGATCCAACAGCTGTTTGTTCTCCAAATACAGTAAATATAACTTCTAGTTCTATTACTGCTGGATCAACTGGTGGAGGAACTTTAAGTTACTGGAAAGATCAACTTGCAACTAACAATTTATCAAATCCTTCATTAATAAATATAAGTGATATTTACTACATTAAATCAACCACAACTGCTGGCTGTTCTGATATAAAACCAGTAAACGTTACAATAGGTACAAAACCAACATTGATAATAACTAATCCGACTAGTGTATGTAGTCCAAATACAATAGATTTAACTCTTACTAGTGTAACCACAGGTTCTACAAATGTAAATTCATTAACTTATTGGCAAGATCCAGTAGCAAGTCTGGTTTTAACTAATGTAGGAAATATTAATTCATCAAACACAATTTATATAAAAGCAGAAAATGGTAATTGTTATGATATTAAACCTGTAATTGTTACGATTAAACCATCTCCAAATTTAAAAATCACCAATCCAAGTGAAATATGTGAACCTAATACTGTAAATTTATTAGATCCTTCAATTACAAATGGATCATCAAACATAGGATCACTTTCTTATTTTTCAGATCAGAATCTAACTACTCCTATTAATAATCCATCAAATTATAATCAAATTGGAACTAATACACTTTATATATCAACTACCAATTCGAATGGATGTTCAGACTCAAAACCAGTAAAAGTTATAATTAATCCTTTAGATATTATTAACATAACTTCACCAACATCACTTTGCTCAAATGCTCCATTAGAAAAAATTGTTGCTACACCAACTAATGGAACATGGATTGGTAAGGGAATTAAATCAGATGGATCTTTACAAGCATCTTTAGCTACAATTGGTTTAAATGATTACACATATACAAGTTCTGGTAAATGTCCTACTAATAAAACGATTCAAATAACAATTAAAGAAAAACCAGATTTGAAAATCTCATCTAAGGATACAGTGTGTGAAAAAGAAGATGTTTTGTTTCAAGACGTAAGCATCAATACAAATTTAGTCAAATGTGAATGGAGATTTGGAGACAATACGAATTCAACTATTTTAAAAGAAACAAAACATGCTTATCTAAATGCCGGAGATTATGATGTTACACTTATTGGTACTGATGCTCAGGGTTGTTCCGATACAATAATTGAAAACAAATTCGTACATGTTTTAATTCGTCCAAAAACAAAATTTAGCTTCGAGCCGCTAAAACCAACCATTTTTAATAATTCCATTCAAACAACCAATTTAACAACAGATGCTACGAATTATCTGTGGGATTTTGGTGATGATACAAAAACAACGCTCGTAAACCCATCCCATAAATATGGAAATACCCCTAATATTTATATAATAACATTAAATGCATATAATAAAATAACTAGTTGTAATCATGACACTACTATAGAAGTTGAGATTTTTGATGAAATCTATTGCTATGTACCAAATTCGTTTACACCAAATGGGGATGAATTAAACAATGAATTTAAACCCATTTTGAGTGGTTCAGTTGCCGAAGAAAATTATTCTCTTTATATATTCAACCGATGGGGGCAATTATTATTTGAATCACACAATAAAAATGTCGGATGGAATGGTGCATTTGGCAATAAAATTTCAGCACCTGGAACATACATTTGGAAAATTGAATTTACTGATACGATTAATAAAGTTAAACATATGAAAACTGGACATATCAATTTAGTAAATTAGTCCAAAATTAAATTCAATAAAAAAAGCCGGTAATCCGGCTTTTTTTATTGGAATTAAATTAATCTTATAAATGAATTACTTCTCCATATGCAGCTGCAGCAGCTTCCATAACTGCTTCAGACATTGTTGGATGAGGGTGAACCGTTTTAATTAAAGCTTCACCGGTAACTTCTAATTTACGAACAGCTACAATTTCAGCAATCATTTCAGTTACATTCGCACCAATCATGTGTGCACCTAGTAATTCTCCATATTTTGCATCGAAAATCAATTTCACAAAACCATCTTTCGCACCAGCAGCACTTGCTTTTCCAGATGCAGAGAACGGAAATTTACCCACTTTAATATCTAATCCTTTTTCTTTAGCTGCTTTTTCTGTTAAACCAACAGATGCAACTTCAGGTGAACAATAAGTACACCCTGGTATATTTCCATAGTCTAAAGGCTCTGGATGATGACCAGCGATTTTTTCAACGCAGATAATACCTTCAGCAGAAGCAACGTGCGCTAATGCAGGTCCAGGTACGATATCACCAATTGCGTAATAACCAGGTATATTTGTTTGATAATATTCGTTTACCAAAACTCTTCCTTTATCTGTTGCTATTCCTACGGTTTCTAACCCGATATTTTCAATATTCGTTTCAACTCCTGCAGCAGATAATACAACATCACATTCAAGTACTTCAATTCCTTTTTCTGTTTTCACAGAAACTTTACAACCAGCACCCGATGTATCCACTGACTCAACTGCAGATTTAGTCATCACTTTGATTCCCGCCTTTTTGAAAGATTTCTCTAATTGTTTAGATACTTCTTCATCTTCAACAGGAACT